>NZ_BAWZ01000003.1:0-187450 GCF_000698105.1 Geomicrobium sp. JCM 19037
CCACGTAGCGTGGCACGGTGAGCATGCGGACTATGAAGCTACGGTTATTTATTACGCTAAGTCTGAGGACGGTGGGCAGAATTGGGAGACGGAAGTGGCAGGGTACTTTAGCGATCACGACATTGAGAACTGTTCAATTACGGTAGACGCTAACAATGACGTGTTTATTGCTTGCTCAGAACATGCGGCATCTGGACATTCCCCGAGGTTATTGATTCTGAGTAAAAATAGCGATGGCGAGTGGTCTTATAATCGTGTAATTTCGGCATGGTTTACAGAAATGGGGTCAGATCACATTCAGCCGCAAACCCTCTACGATCCTTATTTTAAGTTCAGCGTCAAAGAAGACATTCCTCCGCTAACTTTTGCGGTAGATAAAGGCGACGATCCAAGTGTTCGATTTTACGGCAAATGGCAAGAGGGCGAAGAGGTACTGCTGGAACAATCCACCGCCATCTACTATATCAACCGTGAAACCGATGAATTAATCGTTTGGGTGCAGAGGGATGAGGATCTTGAAATAACCGCCTTTGCTAACGACCAGCAGATGGACAAAGAAACTGAAGGCAACGAAGACCAGTTTTCGATACAGCTATTAGAGCCGGCAGAGATTGAGTTGAAATTCGAGATGACTCAGCCTGACGCGACGAAGTGCGAAGGATTACGAAGGTGTTAGGAGGGGTTGCTCGTGTCTAAGCGAATTAAACGGTTTCCAACGTCGGATGAACGCAATATACAGCAATTAGGTCAAGACGTAACCGATACGCAACTAAACGACATGCTTCATGCGCAAGAAATCACGGATTTATGGATCGAAAATATGACGATCGCACAGGCGCAAACGGATCAAGATTTACGTTTGCTAACGCTAGAAATGAGGGAGGCGTAACTATGGGATTTATGTACGAAACGCTGAAAGAACGGTACGCAAAGAATTGGTGTCGCATCGATCAACTTGCGCAATTTGTCGCATTAGGTGCGCTCACCGCCGACGGTTTTGAGTCAATCACCGAGCAATCATTCGAGGAATATATGAGCGCCTAAAAGGCGTATTTTTTATGTAGTTTAAGCCGCAAACAGAAAGAGAGGCGACGAAGTGAGTGGCAATAACACGACTAACACGGACAAAATTGACGACTTAATCCAACGGTACGAAGCGCTACGCCTCGAAATGGGCGAACTAAAAAAAGAAGTAGCCGACCGCAAGCACACGACAGACGCGAGCTTTACCGACGTTAACGGAAAAATTACGGAACTTACACATAAGATGCAGCTTTTTGAGCTCGAACTAAGCTCGCAAGTAAAGTCGGTTGACGATAAAGTCGATCACCTTACGACGGAGCACGAAAAAAACGCCGACCGCAGTCAGAATAACGCCGAATCACTTATGCGTACCTTGCGCTGGGTGGTCGCGTCGTCGGCGTTGCTTTACTCGCACTAATCGTAATTGTGGCGGTCATGCTAGGCGTTGACCCTGCGCATCTACCGTTTAATTAGGCGCAACACAACGAAGGAGAGGAGTACGCAACTATGCAGATTATCAGCGATTTAATACCGACAAGCGCACGCAACCGCCCGCAAATCCAGCAGACTCCGCGCAAGATAATCGTACATGAAACGGCAAACAGGCACGCGGCGCCAATGCTGCCATGCACGGTCGCTACGTAAAAGGTGCGGACGCACGGGCGCGGTCGGTGTCGTGGCACTACAGCGTTGACTCACGCGAAATACGTCAACACTTACCGGACACGGAACGCGGCTGGCACGCCGGCAGTGGCAACGTAAATAGTATCGGCATCGAGCTATGCGTAAACAGCGACGGCAACTGGGCGCAAACGAAGCGGCGCGGGCAGCAACTTATCGCTTACCTTATGAAAAAGTGGGGCATTACACTCGCAAACGTAGAGACGCACCGCGCGCAGACCGGCAAGAACTGCCCGGCTAACTTATTGCGCGAAGGTTTTGCGGCGTTCAAAGCGGGCATCGGCGTTGTGCCAACGGAAGAAGTAGCGTCAGAATATACGAAACAGGAGGCGGTCATTATCAAAGCGGAAAACTTTCAGTGGGCGAGCGGTAAAAACGGGTTTGAGGATATTTTGCGCAGACACGGCAATAAGAACGAAAATGATGCGTACAAGAACGGCTCTTTGACGGAGAGCGACGCGTTTGGCGTAGTGGCTAAAGCATTACTCGCGCAACCGTCCGAGACTGTACCGGACGCACATAAAGACGCGTGGGCGGAGTTTACGGATCGCGGCATCGTTAACGGCGAGCGTCCTAATCATCCCGTAACGCGTGCGCAATATACAACGATGCAAAAACGTCAGGAGGACGGTAAATAATGGCGGCTAATAAGAATACGAAGTCTGTTGCGCAAAGTATCGTAGAGTACGTCGTGGCGTTTGCTGCGGCGGTATTTTTGGCGCTACAGGCGCAGTTTGGCGTGGTCATCGACGAATCCTGGCTCGAAGTGCTGGCGAATGGCGGTGCGTTAGCCGTGATCGCGTATACCGTTTATTCGAATAAGTATACGACGGGCAAGGCGCGGAAACAGGCGGCGTCATTGGAGCGCCATAAGGACGAGTGGACGAAGTAACAGTAAAAGCCTCACCTTAATTGGCGGGGGCTTTATTTTTCGGTAAATATTTTTCCTCCAGTGGCAGGCGACCATTGTTGTAAGCATCTTCAGCGGTTAAAAAGCCTGTCTTATAGTATCGTTTACCTTTAACGGTGATCCACGCACGGTACCTCAAATTGCCCGCACTTTGCGTATAGTATTTGCTTACACCACGATAGCCTGTCGAGCTATCCTTGCGTGGTTCTTTGCCTTTAAATAGCGGCATTGCTACGTCATTAACTCGTTTTCTGTCGTATTGTTTACGTAAATTTTCTTGTTCTTGTTTTGTTTTTAAACATCCACATGATTTAGTCTCGCCTGTTGTCAGATAGATACCTTTTACGGTAACGATATTTCCGCATTCACACTCACATAACCATTTAATACGACCGTTGACGGTTTCGGCTTGTTCGGTGACGGTTAACACACCGTAACGTTTTCCAGTTAGATCAATCTTTCTCGGCATTATAATTTCCCACCTTTAAATTTTCTACATCTTCTCTCCAAAATAGTTGCACCTTACCAGTGCCAGTGCCAGATTCTTTCGCCGGTTTTATATGACCTTTATTTACATGATATAAAAAGGTAGGGCGTGTCATCCCCGCCAATTCTTGCGCTTCTTGACGTGTGAGGATTTCTTTTAAAAATTCGTGCTTATCCATAATTTCCACTCCATTATCTAATGTAGTCCACTGTATCCCACTCACATACTTCTGATTCGTCTTCGATTTCTCGCCAGTTGTCGTTCGCCAACCAGTATACGGTTGCTTCTTCGCCTTCTTCGCTTACTGCTTGCGCTGAATAGTAAAGGTCTTGTTCGTCGTTTGGTGTATCCATGTATTCCGTTTTGTGGCTTATTTGCGCTTGTCCCAAAAGTCTGTAAGTTGATCCTTCAAATTCTACATCGTATCCAAAATCTGCTCTTTCCTCATATCCGTTAAACTTGTCCATTTTTATTATCTCCTCACAGCGTCGGTCGCTACCCTAAGTTTTATTGAGAGGAGCCGAAGCCCCTCGTTAGAATAATTGCGCAATCACCTTAGCGTCGATCATGACGATCTCGTTGTGGTCTAAGATACTTTCCGGGTCGCCCATCACGTGTTTGCTTGCGATAAGGTAGCAGTGGTTTGTGATGTATCCTCGTTTTGCAGGTTCGTCAGCTTGCTCCTTGCGGTAAGAGTATTGTTCGTCTGATGCAACGACGTCCCAAGCACTTACTCCGTCGAATTCTTCCATTTCTTCGTATTCTTCGGTCCCGTAATCAGGAAATTCTCGCTCGTCTTCTCGTTCGTCGTTATGGCGGCTGTAGTCTTCGATGATCTCACCGACTTGACGTTCTTTATCTTCGAAGCGGATTCCGATGAAGTTGTATTCTCCTTCCAATTCTTCTTTTGCTTTCTCGATCGCCTCATACATTTCTAATTTTGTCATCTTCGTCACGCTCCTTGTTTAATTTGTTACCTAATTTTATCATGTTAATATAACAATCATCAAGTATTAATCTGAAATTAATTTAATTATTGTTAAGTCAATGCAAATAACTCGCCAACACTCCGCGACTGTAGTACGTTAAACGGCGTCCCGCCCACGTCATACTGCGTTGCACCAACGATCCACACGTGCGGAAACAATGCGCCATCCGCCGGCTGCCACTCGTAATTGCGCCAATCGCCGCCGTTATAGTGGCGTTCATACCGCGCCAGTTTGTCGCTAAATACGCGGGCGGAGTATTGCGTGCGCTGTATTTCCACGTAAAAGGGCGCGTTCTTCCATATCATAAACACGTCCGGCTCGACGCTACCTTTCGCACCAACGCGCGGCTCGACCGTAAATAACGCCGGATCCTCATACTTTGCGCAATCTATATAAAAGTCGGCAATCCGTAAAAAGTGCGGCAGTTTCGTGCTGTCCGGTTTTATCTGCGTATCTGCCGCCATATACACGTATTCCTGACGATCAGTCACCGCCTTTACGCGTCCCTGTCGCCTCAACCGTAAGAGTACGTGGTTACACGACGCCACGGCGTTTTTAAGTCCGCCGAAGTGTAGCGTGATTATTTGCGTCCGTGTTAGCGCGCGAAAGTTACGCAAGTCAGCCAGTATTGCGCGATCTCTAGCGTTCATTTTGACCGCCTCCTTTGCCGTCCAACAGACCGAATATTTGTTGCGATTTTGACGGCGTGTTTGTAGGCGCTTCTGTGCGCCCGATGACGGCGTTTTCTTCCGTTGCGTGAACGTTTGTGTCAGGCGTAACATAAAACGGCGTCAGCGTCTTTACAGCGTCGTCTAACGTTAACAGCGGCGCTTGTAATTCCGTCAAAGTTTCGTGCTTGAATACGTACTTCCCGCGCTCGGCTAACGTAATGGACTCCGCGCCCCGCGTGCCGATAATCCTTGCGTTGATTGCGTCTGCCGTCCGAAAGCCCATGCGTACCGTCAGATTAACTTTCAGTTTACCGTCGAGTACCTTTGCGTCCGGTCGCTGCATCGACAGTATCAAATAAACGCCAAGAGCACGCCCTAACGCGCTAATTTCTTCGATAATTTCGAGCGCAGACTTATCACCTTTTAATAGAGCCACTTCGTCGATGCAAAGTAAAACGGTCGGCGGACGTAGGGCAGCCGGAAGGTCAACGACATTTGCCGCACCATTAGCGTCTAAAAGAGCGCCGCGTGTCGTAAGTAACCGCCTTAATTTGCGCAAAGTAGATAACAAAGCGTCTGCCGTTACGTCTAATGACTTTACGTGCGCGACATGCCGGAACAAATGAAACTCCGAGCGCTTCAAGTCGCCGAGGTATATTTCGATGTCTTGCGGGTCTTGCGTCAATATGAGCGTAGTCAGTATCGACCGCACCTGCGTAGACTTGCCGCTACCCGTTTCGCCAGCGATCAGCAAGTGAGGCGCGTCTGCCATGTCGTAGGTGACGTGTTGACCGTACGCATCTTTACCGCAATAGACAGGTAAGCGTAGCCCTGCCATAGATTGCGCAAAGTCTTCGTAGCGCCACCGGAAGGATTTTAGCGCCCCGCCGTGGAATATCGTAAGGACGTACTTTTTGATGTCGTCGGAAGTCAGCTTAATTTGCGCGCCGTAAAACTGGTAAAACGCGTATTCGCCCTTACGGACTGTCTGCGGGTCTAAGCCGTTAGGCAACGTGAATACATAACGCGTATAGTCAGCGGTCAACTTAACGTCGTGTATCTTGGGATAAATGTAGCGCTCAGTTTTGTCGTGCTTGTAGCGCAAATATAGACCGGCCGCATGAAAACAATCGGTGAGGCGCGTCCTGTGGCGTCGCATCGCTAGATAATTGCGTAACATGACGTCACCACCTCATTAACGGATTTAGCGCAACAAAAGCGACCAAGCCGCCGATCAACAAAAACGGCAATACTGCGTCTACAGTGCCGGCGATAATACGTGCTGTCTGCGTCGACCTACGGACTTGCTTGCGCTCGGTTAGCGCCATGCCGATCAATACGCCGCCCGTGCCGAGGACGACCGCGTAGCCTTGCACAATTACGTCATTAATTGCGTACATACAAAACCCTCCGATTATTCAGATTTCAGCCGGCGCCGCCCCGCCAATTACAATCACTCGCTTCGCTTTCCTCCGCCGCGTTTTAAACAGATTACGTTTTTGCCGTTAGACTACGTTATTTGCGCAAATTACTATAGCAGCGTTACTTTAGCGGATACTTTAGTAGCAACTAAACGGGAAATGCGAAATGCCGACGCAACTGCTTTAGTAGATACTATGGTAGGCGGCTCGTACATAATTCCAATATTCGGGATAAAATTTCGGAGGTGGTTTTGATGGGACTCGGAAAAGAACGATCAAAGTTTGGACGCTACTTGGACGCGCAATCCATAACGCAAAGTAAACTGGCAGTTGCCGCCGGCGTGCCGAGCAGTACCATCAGCAGACTTGCGCAAAGTGACCGGCATGAGCCGTCGTATAGCGTGGGGC
Organism: Geomicrobium sp. JCM 19037; assembly: GCF_000698105.1. Taxonomy (NCBI): domain Bacteria; kingdom Bacillati; phylum Bacillota; class Bacilli; order Caryophanales; genus Geomicrobium; species Geomicrobium sp. JCM 19037. The sequence continues at coordinate 6,591 of NZ_BAWZ01000003.1, forward strand.
GTCGGCTGATTTTGACGTTGAGAGCGGAGGGGTATGCGGTAGGAGATGATGACTTTTGGACAAGTTGACGCATATTATAAGGAAGAAACCCGACACAACTTAATGTCGGGTCTTTATATTCCACTATTTAAAACGTACAGTGCCACGCTTCTTTTCTGCGCCATTGTTGACTAAAGAGTCTACGGGAGAAGACTTTTCGTGCAATTGTTTCACGTCAACTTCTGCGTACTTAACGTAGACATGCGTCATGTTGTAGCTCGTATGCCCGAGTATGCGCATGAGTGACGATACATCACCGCCATTTTTTAGGTACTTAACGGCAAAATAGTTGCGGAAGGTGTGCGGTGAGACACGCGCGTTTTAACACCAACACGCCGCCCATAGTTGTGTAAGTTCTTAGCAAAAGTATCGCGATGGCAACGTTCACCGAATTGCGTTAAAAACAACGGATCATCACCGTCCGTGTTTGTAAATGCAACCAGCTTGTTAAGGTTGCGAACGGTAAAGCGTGACAGCGGTAATATACGCGACTTTTTATCCTTCGTTGTTTCAGCACGTAACGTAATTTGTCCGACCTTACTTTCGAAATCTGATACGTTTATTTGCGTTAGTTCAGTTGAACGCGGCCCTGCGTCAATAAGTACGAGCATCATACAGTAGTCACGGAATCCTGTATATGTTCGTTGAACGGGCGCTGAAATCAGAGCTTTAACATCTTCGTCGGTAAATATCGAAAACGTATCGCTTTCTTGGCTAAACTTACCGATACCTTTCACGATATTTACCCGTATCTCACCGATCGATGTAAAATAGCCGAAAAACGAGCTTAGGTTGCGCAAAGCATTATTAAGTGATCGTCCTGTAACGCCTCCTTTTTTCGTGGGGCTGGTCGGATGTTCGTCCCAGCGATCTTTGTTGCGCAAGTAATCAATGTAGTCGATTATGACCGGTTGAGTTAGCGTAGGTTCACCGACTTCCTTGTACCATTTCGAAAACTGTTCTAACGATTGGCGATAGGTGCGTAGAGTTTTAGGGGAACGGCCGAGCTTTCGCTTAACTTCTAAAAACTCTTCGGTTTTTTCTTCGATGTCAAAGCGAGTAATTGCGTTATCTTTGCGTGATAAAAACGTAAATTGCTTGTCCAATTTTGCGCCAATCCTTTCTTATAAATTTGCGCTTGAGATTGCAATAAACTAACGCCCAATTTATCGGATTCACATAAACTCAATTCCGATAAGTTTTTCTGAAAATACCGTAACTACGGCGTTTATATACGGTCAGTATGTCAAAAGCTAAACCGACCAACAGTGAATTCATCGCGATGGTCGCTGATAAGCTTCGGATTGAACATAAAGTAAGCTAACGTAAAGAAGACTTTTAAAGAGCTTAACGTTTCAACTGATGTCGACAAGAACGAAAAGAACAGTCCGCATGAAGGGCTGTTCTTTTTTAATCTATGATGATTTTTATCGGCTTCGGGCATAGTATGGAGGAACATGTCTGGAGGAGGTAAGAAACATGCGTGTCGGAATGATTGAAGACGTTGTATGTCGGCTACTGACGACAAACCGTGAAGAGATTCCTTATCAAAGAATTGTGGTGATTGAAGAAGAGGACATTACCGAGTTAAGAGCACTTGATTTCATAGAAAAGCGAACCGTTGCCGTCATTAATGCGAGAGCGTCATTAACGGGGAGGAAATGGCATCAAGGTGTAAAAAAACTGATCGCCAATCATATTCCCGTGTTTGATTTGGTGCATCGTGGTGATGTAAAGCAAATTCAGCAAAATCGTAAAGTACGCGTGAAAAATGGCGCATTGCACATTCGAAGGTCGGGAAAATGGGAAATGTTAGGTCAAATCAAATATTATGACCCAGAACGTGTGGAGCGACTAATAGAAAGCGCAAAACAAAAGGAAGTATCGGAGAAGCAACGAACGGTTGAACAAAAATTGGTACATATGGGAGAGGCGATTCGCTCCATGAAATTCGCGAATGAGCTACGGTTGATCGGCCCATTCTCATCGTTGAGCGTTATGCGAACATTTTACGTGATCTTACAATCATCAAAAAGTACATTCGGAAACTTGCGCCCATCATCATAGCAGTAAATGATATCGTTCCAGATTTAAGAAAGCGCAGTATAAAGCCGGACATAGTGTTTGGGGAAGTAAAGTTAATGGATGCGATCACTTTATATGAAAGTGTTCATGAAAATCGTACACTTCATCTTGCTAAAGAAGACACAGCATCGCTTATGGAAGCAGAGAAAAGGGAGCTTAGTTATCGAATTCATGAAGGGGTCGGGTCATCAATGAGTACAGCGTTATTGTACGCATTACAAACGACGAGTGGAGCTGTGTGGACGTTAACAGATCGAAGGGTTATTGATGATTCTGAAATGGGGCTTTTGTTTCTAATGGAAGAGAAGCGAATTCATTCGTTAACTTCAATCGCTTCTCTATTAGGCGCGGGATTACGAGAAGACCCACTAGAGTGGATAAAAAATAGAGCGCTTATGTCTGGAGCGGACGGATGGTATTAATCATTCGTCGCTTCTTTTTTGTTTTGGAAACGAGGTGCGAGTTTGCCATTTTTACGGTCACGATGAAAGATAAACCCACCGATAAAGCCCATTCCAAGGACAAATAGCAAGAGCCCAGCTATAAATTGTAGTGTGAAGTTCGGAAAAGGGCTCACTTGGACAGCGAAAACAACATCCCGCATCCACTTAATACCCACACCTGCGAGAAAAACAGGAATGAGTAAGACGATCAAGGCAATTAGGCGCAAAAGAAGACCCTCCTACAGCAAAAGTGTACGTTCTTATCATAGCACAAATCGTCCAACTCGTCTTTGGGTGCTCACTTGCGTATTCTTAAAAGTTCATGGATAGTGGAGGGAGAGGATACGTAGTTAAGCGAGGCGGGTGAATGGAGTGAAGAAAGCGTTAATTGTCGGAGCAGGACGTGGAGGGACGGCGTTGTACCATCTACTGTTGCAGTATGAACAGATGCGAGTGTATGCCGTTGCAGACTTAAAGAAGGACGCTCCAGGAATTGTTTTAGCTAAACAGCAGAACATTCAAACGGGAACGGATGCAATCGCTTTATATGAAGATGTCAAACCCGATGTTATTTTTGAGGCGACAGGAGACACAAAAGCGCTTCGGTCATTGCAAAATCATGTTCGTCATACTGCTGCGATTGTGCCCGCTCACGTCTGTAATTTACTTTACCAGATGCTTACAGAAAAAGATGCAAACCAACGTTTGCACCGGGCGATCTTACAATCTACATGACGGGATGATTGCCATTGATGAAGCGGGTATGACGACGGTTTTTAATCCTAGCGCAGAAGCGATGACAGGTCTAAGCGCACGGCACATGCTTGGAAGACCACTCGTCCAAGACATGCCTAGCAGTCGCTTGCCTCGTGTTGTTGAAACGAAACAAAGCGAGCATCACCAAAAACAACAACTTGAAAACGGTCAGCAAATTATTACAACACGTGTTCCTCTTTGGGATGGCCAACGTTGTATAGGCGCATTGTCTGTATTTAAAGACATTACCGAGCATGTAGAAATCACAGCTGAAATTACGAACTTAAAAAGTGTTCAACGTATGCTACAAGCGATTATCCATTCTTCAGATGAAGCCATTTCGGTCGTAGATGAACAAGGCACAGTTTATGATTAATCCAGCTTACACAAGGTTAACTGGATTAAAAGAAGAAGAAGTGATTGGACAACCTGCAACGAAAGACATTGCTGAAGGCGAAAGCATGCATATGAAAGCGTTACGTACTCGTAAGCCCGTGCGTGGCACGCAAATGAAAGTAGGCAATGCCCGTCGGGATGTAATTGTAAACGTAGCTCCTATCCTCGTTAATGGAGAGTTAAAAGGTAGCGTAGGTGTTTTGCACGATGTGTCCGAAATTCGTGAACTTACCGTTCAACTTGAAGAGGCAAAGCAGCGAATACGCACGTTAGAGGCCAAATACACGTTTGATGACATTGTTGGTCAATCCGCTGCCCTCATGCTAGCTAAAGAACAGGCAAGGGTAAGTGCAAATACTCCAGTTGATGTACTATTACGAGGGGAGTCGGGCACAGGTAAGGAATTGTTTGCCCACGCGATCCATAATGAAAGTAACCGTAAATACGAGCCGTTTATTCGTGTGAATTGTGCCGCTTTAGCCCCTTCTTTGTTAGAAAGTGAGCTGTTCGGTTATGAAGAAGGAGCATTTAGCGGTGCGAAACGCGGAGGAAAACGAGGGTTGTTTGAAGAAGCTCATAAAGGCAGTATTTTTTTAGATGAGATTGGTGAGTTACCAAAGCCAATGCAAGCAAAGCTTCTTAGAGTCCTTCAAGAGAAAGAGATTGTACGCGTTGGAGGTACGAAGTCGATCCCCATTGATACACGCGTCATCGTAGCAACAAATGTGAAATTAGAAGAGGCAATGAGCGACGGTGATTTTCGTTCTGACTTGTTTTATCGTTTAAATAAGATGCCGATCCATATTCCCTCCCTTCGCGAACGAAGAGAAGATATTGAGCCGCTTAGCCATCATTTGTTAGAGAAGCTAAACAGTGAGTATGGAAGGTTCGTCCAGTCCATTACTGAACAAAATCAAAGAAGCATGCAACGATATGATTGGCCAGGGAATGTTCGGGAGTTAGAAAATGTGATCGCACGGGCGCTTATTCATTTAGACTATCGTTCAGCGGTTATGAACAATGTAGAGATTCCATCTTCACTCATGCAAAAACCTTCGTCTCGTACACTCCAAACATCCAGTAAAACAGGAGGTACGTTAGACGAGCAATTAGGTGTTTATGAGAAACAGCTGCTCGCTGACGCAATGAAAGAAAATTTCGGAAATAAGACGCAGGCGGCAAAAGCGCTTGGAATCTCGATAAGAAATCTATATTATAAGTTGGAGAAGCACCAGCTTGCAGAAAGTGACCTGCAATAATTTGCGTATGTGCAATATTCTGCAGGGTGTTTCGGCAAATTTCTAGACAAAACGGTTGGCACAGTTTTTGCAATTACTATAGACAACAAGAAGCTCAACGTAAGAGGAGGAATGGACGATGGAATTGTTTGAGGAGATGCAAACCGATCAATATGAGCAAGTCATCTTTTGTCAGGAGAAGACATCAGGCTTAAAGGCGATTATTGCCATTCATGATACAACACTTGGTCCTGCTTTAGGTGGGACGAGAATGTGGAACTACGACAACGAAGAAGATGCCCTCCGTGATGTTTTGCGTCTAGCGAAAGGAATGACCTATAAAAATGCAGCGGCTGGCTTGAACTTAGGTGGTGGGAAAGCTGTCATTATCGGCGATGCGCGTAAAGATAAAAATGAAGGCATGTTCCGTGCGTTTGGTCGATACATTGAAGGGTTAAGCGGCCGGTATATTACTGCTGAAGATGTCGGTACAACAGAAGCGGATATGGACACCATTTACCAAGAAACCAACTATGTAACCGGAAAGTCAAAAGCGTTTGGTTCAGGAGGAAATCCTTCACCTGTAACCGCTTATGGTGTGTACGTTGGAATGAAGGCAGCGGCTAAGGAAGCGTTCGGTACCGATTCACTTTCAGGGAGAACGGTAGCGATGCAAGGGGTCGGCAATGTATCGTTTGAACTTGGAAAGTACTTACACAAAGAAGGAGCAAAGCTGATTGTAAGTGACATTCATCAACCGTCGGTGGACCGTGCGGTAAACGAATGGAATGCAACCGCTGTTGCCCCAGAAGATATTTATGATCAAGAATGTGATATTTTTGCTCCTTGTGCGCTTGGAGCTGTCATTAATGACGATACAATTCCAAGATTAAAAAGTTCCGTCATTGCGGGTGCAGCGAATAACCAGCTAAAAGAGCAACGTCACGGAGACGTTTTGCATGAAAAAGGAATTATTTACGCACCTGACTATGTTATAAATGCTGGTGGTGTCATCAATGTGTATGATGAATTGCTTGGATACAACCGAGAGCGTGTCATGCAAAAAGTCGAAGAGTTGTATCATTCAATGACGAGAGTATTTGAAGTGTCAAAGCGAGACAATATCCCGTCATATCAAGCCGCAGATCGCATGGCTGAAGAAAGAATTCGAAGCATTGGTGCTGTACAAAAAACCTATTTGCATAAGTAGTTTCTTTCTGGGAGGAGGATTCTTATGACTGTAGAATATGATCTTGTCGTACTTGGAGCTGGAACGGGTGGATATGTTGCCGCCATTCGCGCCGCGCAGTTAGGGAAAAAGGTCGCAATCGTAGAAGCGGGTACGGTTGGAGGTACGTGCTTAAACCGGGGGTGTATTCCGAGTAAAGCACTCCTAAAAAGCGCAGGCGTATACCGACAAATGAAAGAGGCAGCAACGTTTGGTGTGGAAGCGAGTGGGATTACGCTTAATTTTCCAGAAGTGCAAAAACGAAAGAACGGTATTGTTGACCAGTTACAAAAAGGGGTGCTTCACCTCTTGAAAAAGAACAACATCGATCTTTATGAAGGATACGGTCGTATGCTCGGTCCGTCAATTTTCTCACCAAGCGCTGGTAGTATTTCTGTTGAATTGTCTGGGGACCAAGAAAATGCCATCCTTGTGCCAAAGAATCTCATCTTAGCGACAGGTTCTAAACCGCGTCATCTACCAGGATTAAACGCCAACTCTCCTCTCATCATGACGTCAGATGAAGCGCTTGAATTAGAAGCGTTACCTGCTTCTGTCGTCATCGTAGGTGGGGGTGTGATTGGAACAGAGTGGGCGTCAATGCTAGTCGACTTTGGCGTGGATGTGACCATCATTGAGGCTGCCCCACGGATTCTCATGACCGAAGATGAAGATGTTGCACAAGAAATGACAAAGCGATTAAAGGCAAGAGGTGTCAACATCGTGACTGGAACTTCCATCGATGTGTCTACATACGCGGAAAAAGACAGCAAGATGGGTGTCCAAGCTGATGATGGAAGTGACTATGAAGCGGAGAGCCTGCTTGTTTCTGTCGGCAGAGAGAGCAATATTCAAGACATTGGTCTACAAAACACAGACATCGTAAGTGAACAAGGAAAAATTAAAGTGAATGCGTTCGGTCAAACCGCAGAAGATCATATTTATGCGATTGGGGATATCGTTTTAGGCCCTGAGCTAGCGCATGCCGCGTCCAATGAAGGCGTGACAGCGGTTGAGCATATGTTTAACCTAGATCCTGCGCCGTTGAACAGTTTTTATGTTCCACGCTGTATATATAGTGCACCGGAAGCCGCAGCCATTGGTTTTACAGAAACAGAGGCGAAAGATAAAGGGTATGAGATTGTGACTGAAAAAGTCCCTTTTAAAGCAATTGGAAAAGCGCTCATAAATGGGGATGCTGAAGGTTTTTGTAAAGTGATTGTGGATCAGAACAACAACGATTTATTAGGTGTTCACATCATCGGTTCTCATGCGACTGAGCTCATTAGCGAAGCGGCTTTAGCGTTGTTTGTCGATGCAGCTGGCGTTGAAATTGCCGAGACGATTCATCCGCATCCAACATCTTCTGAAGTCATGAAAGAAGCTGCACTCGCCATTGATTCGAGAGCGATTCATTTCTAAAAGGAGGCATTTACATGTCCACATCCAAGCATGCACAGTTAGGATTATCTGATAATGACGTTTTGTATATGTACGAATCTATGATTCGAGCAAGGAAAGTAGATGAGCGATTATGGCTATTAAATCGTGCGGGCAAAATCCCATTTGTCATTTCTTGCCAAGGGCATGAAGGGATGCAAGTAGGAGCCGCAATGGCACTTGATGGCAAAAAAGATTATTTGCTTCCATATTACCGAGATATGGCGATGGTCATGCACTTTGGTATGACGACCGAAAACATCTTGATGGCCAACTTTGCAAAAGCTGAAGACATTAGCTCAGGTGGACGTCAGATGCCTGGGCATTATGGTAGCAAAGCGCTTCGCATAGTGACCGGATCATCACCGGTGACAACCCAAGTGCCTCATGCGGTAGGTTATGCACTAGCTGGCAAGATGGAAGGAAAAGATTTTGTTTGCCTCACTTCATTTGGGGAGGGCTCTTCAAACCAAGGAGACTTTCATGAAGCAGCGAATTTTGCAGGTGTACACGATTTACCCGTCATCTTCTTTTGTGAAAATAATAAATATGCAATCTCAACCCCAGCTGATCGTCAACTCGCTTGTGAGAGCATTGCCGATCGTGCCGCAGGGTATGGGATGGATGGTGTATCCGTCGATGGAAACGATCCATTAGCGGTTTATGAAGCTGTAAGCCGGGCAGTGGAACGCGGAAGAAAAGGAGAAGGGCCAACGTTGATCGAAGCCGTATCGTATCGATTGACTGCCCATTCTAGCGATGATAACGAGCTCACGTATCGAGAAGCAGAAGAAGTGAAAGCTGCAAAAGAAAAAGATTCGATTGTGACATTCACGAAATACTTGAAAGATGCGAAGTTGCTTACCGACGAACAAGAAGAAACCATCCATAAACAGATTCAATCAGAAATTGATGAGGCTACAGATCACGCAGAGCAAGCGGCGTATGCTGATGCAGAATCTGCGATGCTGCATGTGTATGATCAATAGAGGAGGATTTTCTTATGGCGATGATGAACTACCTCGGAGCAATTAATCTTGCACTCAAAGAAGAGATGGAGCGAGATGAAAAGGTTTTCATTCTCGGTGAAGATGTCGGCAAGCGTGGTGGCGTATTCCTTGCAACTGAAGGGTTATACGAACAGTTTGGCGACCGTGTACTTGATACACCTTTATCAGAATCAGCAATTGCCGGTGTCGGAATTGGGGCTGCGATGTACGGGATGAGCCAGTTGCTGAAATGCAGTTTGCTGACTTCATGTTGCCGGCTGTCAATCAAATCGTTTCAGAAGCTGCGAAGATTCGCTATCGGTCAAACAACGACTTTCACGTGCCATTAACTGTAAGAGCGCCATACGGCGGAGGGGTCCACGGGGCGTTGTATCACTCTCAATCGATGGAAGCGATGTTTAATAGTATTCCGGGTCTTAAAATCGTCATTCCGTCAAGCCCGTATGACGCAAAAGGACTATTAAAAGCCGCCATTCGAGATGAAGACCCGGTTCTGTTTTTTGAGCATAAACGTGCGTACCGCCTTTTAAAAGGTGAAGTACCAGAAGAGGATTACACACTGCCCATCGGCAAAGCTGCCATCAAACAAGAAGGAGAAGACGTGACGGTTATTACGTACGGACTGAGCGTCCATTTTGCCGAACAAGCGGCGAAGGAGTTAGAAGAAACAGGAATAAGCACACATATCCTTGATCTTAGAACCGTGTATCCGATGGACCGAGATGCCATTGTTGAAGCAGCTAAGAAAACAGGTAAAGTCCTTCTCGTCACTGATGATAATAAAGAGGGAAGCGTGATGAGTGAGGTAGCAGCTATTATTGCTGAAGAGTGTTTATTTGACCTCGACGCCCTGTGGAACGACTTGCAGCGCCAGATGTTCCTGCAATGCCTTATGCGTCACCGCTTGAGAAACAATTTCTTGTTACAAAAGACAAAATCCAATCAGCAATTCAAGAACTTGCTGAGTTTTAGGAGGGGTTCGGATGGCGAAGGAAATTACGATGCCGCAACTGGGCGAAAGTGTAACTGAAGGGACAATCGATCGTTGGCTCGTTGAAGTTGGCGATCAAGTGAATAAGTATGACCCGCTCGCTGAAGTGACGACGGACAAAGTGAACGCGGAAGTCCCATCTTCTTTTAGTGGGACCATTAAAGAGCTCGTCGTGAAAGAAGACACAACAGTTGCTGTTGGCGATCTGATTGCTTATATTGAAACAAATGATGAAGAAGGATCAGAACGTGAGCAAGAACGTGAGAACAGAGAGCCTAAAGAAGCACCGAGCACGAAAGAGCAATCTGGGGATTCATCCATGAAAACTCGTTATTCTCCCGCTGTTCTTGCCCTCGCAGGGGAACATGGCATCGATTTGCAGCAACTTACTGGGACGGGTAGAGGCGGACGGATTACGCGTAAAGATGTAGAAGCATATGTAAAAGGGAGCGCAACTCGGAGCGCACCGCAAAAACAAGAAGCAAAATCACCACCATCTGATGTGAGCGAACAGCGCCAAGAGTCCCAGTCTTTACGTGCAGGTGACGAGCGCGTGCCAGTCAGTGGGGTGCGTAAAGCAATTGCCAATCGCATGACGCAAAGTGTTCAAGAAATCCCTCATGCTTGGACGATGGTTGAAGTCGATGTGACGAACCTCGTTCGTTACCGAGAGCGCATTAAAGGGTCTTGGAAAGAAAAAGAGGCTATTCTTTAACGTACATGCCATTCTTTATGGAAACCGTTGCCCAAGCATTAAAAAGACACCCTGTACTCAATGCAACGTGGGATAAGGATGCGATCGTCTACAAAAAGGAGATCAATCTTTCTGTCGCCATTGCCACTGATGATGCATTATTCGTGCCGGTTGTCCATCATGCAGATGAGTTAAACGTGAATGGGTTTGCGCGAAAGTTGCATGAACTCGCCGATAAGACGAGAAGCAATACATTAAGCAACACTGATATGGCTGGGGGTACGTTTACGATTAACAACACCGGCTCTTTTGGGTCGATTCAATCTATACCGATTATTAATCACCCACAGGCTGCGATTTTGTCAGTAGAATCAATTGTCAAACGAGCGATCGTACAAAAAGATGACAGCATCGCCATTCGCTCAATGGTGAACTTATGTTTATCCATTGACCATCGAGTTCTCGACGGCTTAGCTGCAGGCCGATTTTTACAAGATGTTAAACACGAACTAGAGTCATTTTCGCAAGATTAAATTGAGCAAGAGATTTGAGTTTTTCCCTCGAACTCGTTACAATGTATAAAGATTGATTAAAGGGGGCATCAACGTGGAATTTCAATATTTTATGAACGATGTAGTCAACGCTGCACGTGAAGAAATGTCTGAAGCTGGCTACGATCATTTACGATCCGTAGAAGATGTTGATAAAACACTTTCGCAAGAAGGAACAACACTAGTTATGGTAAACTCAGTATGTGGTTGTGCAGGTGGGATTGCACGTCCAGCAGCGGCGTACATGAGAAATTATGAAACAAAACCTGACCGTTTTGCAACCGTATTTGCAGGACAAGACCGCGAAGCAACAGATCATGCGCGTTCTTACTTCAAAGGGTTTGGACCATCTTCACCATCCTTTGCACTTGTGAAAGATGGAGAAATTAAAATGATGGTTGAGCGTCACGAAATTGAAGGACATGAGCCTATTGAAGTTGTTCAAAAACTTGAAAAAGCTTTTGACGACCATTGTTAATAACAACCTGAGCCGCTTCTTAGCGGCTTTCATGATGTAGATAGAGGAGTCGAATTAAAGAATGATGAATGAACTGTATGAACGAGTACAAGATTACTTAAACATGGAAGAAGAAATTGACTTTAAAGAATTTCAAGCGTACTACAAGAAAGTGACAGACTATTTACAAGCAGAAGGACAAGACTTGGAAGAGGAGAACTTGTGGAAAGGCCTACTCGTTGTGGAAAGCATTGCATCCAACTCTTCCAACCGTGCGAAAGAGATTCGTAAAGGCCCAGAAGTAAAGAAATACAAGCGAATGAACGAGCGTATGAAGCTTTGGGCGCAAAACATTACAAAACGTCTCACTGCTTTAGGGTACAATGATGAGCAGATTAATGAGCGTTTTCATGAAATGTTAGAAGAGCGCGAAGAAAATCCGAAAGATTCCTAGAATATGATTGACAGACGTTCTTATATTCCAATATAATATAAGTTGTCTGTTTCATGCGCCTATGGTGAAAGGGATATCACGCGAGATTCCGGTTCTCGTATTCCAGGTTCGAATCCTGGTAGCGCGCCAATCAGTACCTTAAGTGGGCGAGTACCCATACATATAATAAATTAGAAGCACGATCAGCAAATGCTTTCCATCGGTGAACGCTTCAGCTTCCTCAATAGATATGAGCTTTTGAGGATGTACAGCTGTTGCTCTCCTTTCGGTAAGTCTACTGACGTGCTTTTTTAATGAAATTCTTTCTTGAATAGCAACACGGACCTAGATGCATCATAAATAACGAGGGTTGAAGATGGGGGGGACTGTTGCAAAAGCGTGAAGCTTGTGCAACGGGAACAAGTGTTTTTTGGGTATCGCACGTTAAAAACAGCCATCGGTGCAGCGGTAGCAATTTTTATTGCACAGTGGCTAAACTTAGACTTTTTCGCTGCTGCAGCAATTATAACTGTACTTTGCATTCGCGGTACGAAAAAAGGGTCGTTACGGAAAGCTTGGGAACTATTTGTAGCGTCGATGACAGGCTTGTTCTTTGCCGTAGTAATCTTTGAGGTGCTTGGCTATCATCCGCTATCTTTGGCCGTACTCATCGTCTTGTTCATCCCCGCACTCCTTAAGTTGAAAGCCATTGACGGCATTATAACGAGCATTGTCATCTTGCTCCATATCTACACGGTAGGTACAGTATCATTCACAATTCTTTGGAATGAATTTTTGCTAATCGTCATTGGGATTACCGTCGGTCTTATTATGAATTTGTATATGCCTAGTTTAGATGATGATATTTATGAGGATCAGATTCAGTTAGAGGAATATTTTGAACGGATACTAAAAGAGTATTCCAAATATCTATATAACAAAGATGATGATTGGGATGGAAAAGAACTGACTGCTGCAGGGGATTTAATTAAGAACGGTAAAGCGAAGGCACTTCGTGCAATTGATAATCATTTTTTGCGTCACGATGACTATTTTTATCATTACTTTGATATGAGAGAAAAGCAGTTTGCCATCCTCGAACGCATTCTGCCATTTATCTCGACATTGGATACAACGTCAGAAGGGAAACAGATGGCGTCATTTTTAAGACGATTAAGTGATGCAGTGAATCCAGGTAATACGGCTGGGCATTTTTTAGAAGAATTGGATATGCTTAGACATACCTTTTCAGAACATCAATTACCGAAAGATCATGTTGAGTTTATGACACGCGCATCGCTTTTCTACATCATTCATGAGATGGAAGCGTATTTGACGATTAAGCAGATGTTTAAACCCGATGAGAATCGAACGCATATGATCAAGAAAAAGAAGAAGCTGAAAAGAAAAGGCGTGTCTTCATAGGAGGTGCCATACATTCGTGAACATTTTACTGATCATTACAGTATTGTTGTCTTCTTTATGGCCGATGGACGTGCCCCCTGAACGAGGCGACCCATACATTATTGTAAACAAGGCGAGTAATGAAGTCGGTTGGATCAATGACGGGAACGTACAAGACGTGTTTCCTGCAGCTACTGGACGCACGAAGGATTTGACGCCTGAAGGTGAATTTACGCTCATTGTTAAAGCGAAAGATCCGTATTACCGAAAGCTCGACATTGAAGGTGGATCAAAGGATAACCCGCTCGGCAGTCGCTGGCTAGGATTTGACGCTAAAGGAACGGATGGGAGAATGTACGGCATTCATGGAACGAACGAACCAGAAAAAATATCCGAGTATGTTTCTAATGGTTGTATTCGTTTACGTAACGATGATGTCATTCGTTTATTTGACCAAGCCCCTGTCGGAACACGAGTGTGGGTAGGCGCTGAACAGCACAAGTCAATTGACATGATTGCTGGGGAGTTGAATCTCTTATATGAATAAACAAAACGAAGAGGCATGAAATGGGAACATTTCATGCCTCTTCGTATGAACATTATCCTTACATAAATGAAGCTGCTCCGGCAAAGAATGTGCCGACAACGAGTACAAAAATCATCGTATAAATGATGACCTTTTGAAAGATACGTTTGCGAGGCATCTCGATCCCTCCACTAAATTCATTACTTCCATTGTAAAGCCTAATTACGTTTGGAACAAGTCCAATTTCTTTACTGTTGATTTTGAACACGAATGACCGATATAGTAAAGAGAGGATGCCAAGAAGTAAAGGAGTTTCTGTCATGGACATTGAACGAGTGGGCACGAAGGCAAGTCTAACCATTCCAGCACGCCATACAACTCGTGCGGCACGGGCGAACTCATCAAATGGTTTTCAAAACATACTCGCTAAAGAGAAGATGGATCAGTACGTCGCGCGTTTGAATGAATCATTTTCCAAAATAAAAGAACAAGGCATTCGCCTTGCTGAAAACAGAACGTTAAAAGAACTTCAGGCGTATAAGGCGTTAGTCAAAGGGTTTGTAAAAGAAGTCGTTGATGAAGGGTTAGATGCGAAGCAGCAATCGGGATTTAATCGTCGCGGGCAATCGAAGACATACCTGCTCGTTCAAGAAGTAGATCAAAAGTTGCTCGACTTGTCGAGAGACATATTGGAAGCTGAACGACCACACTTGCATATTTTGCAACAAGTGGGACAGATTGAAGGGTTATTAGTTAATTTATACGGTTAAATAAAGGAGTTTTTTCTATGGTAGCTGTGTTGTTTGTTTGTCTAGGCAACATTTGCCGTTCGCCAATGGCAGAAGCAATTTTTCGGAGTCAAGTAAGCGAGGCTGGTCTTTTAAATGAAGTCGATATTGATTCTGCAGGTACAGGTCATTGGCACATTGGAAAGCCTGCTCATGACGGAACACTTGGGCTTCTAAAACAAAAGCAGATCGCACACGATGACTTGATCGCGAGGCAAGTAACGAGAGATGATTTAAAGAAATATGACCTTGTCATTGCGATGGATGAGCAAAACTTTTCAGATTTACAAAACATGCGGAAAGTTGAAGATGACGTCGAGATCTCTCTATTGCTCGATTATTTACCCGAGCAAAGAGATAAAAATGTGCCTGATCCCTATTTTACTGGGGATTTTGAGGAAGTGTATGCGCTCATTTCTGAGAGTTGTGAGAATCTGTTGGCGGATGTTCGAAATCGCTGGCTCGTATCGTAATGAACGGATTTGAATGGGTTGTACAATCGAACGTGTGAGTAAAAACGACTGGCAGACCGTTTCAAAGCTTACCGATCAATTTGGTCACTTTTACTGCTTAAAACAACAGCATAGCGGTCCCACTGACGCGTTAGCAAAAGAAGCCAATAGTTTACGTAGATTAGATGAAGCGGGTGTTCGAGTGCCTCCGATTATCGACGAAAGCGAGGAGTTTCTTCTTACCGCGTGGGTGGATGGGGGGCAAGCGACGCTTCAGTCCGAGGCGTTTGCCAGTGAGCTAGTCAAGATGCACCTTCACGAAGCAAACGATTTTGGTTTGAAAGAAGATCATTACATCGGTCGAGTTGAGCAACCGAATGGCACGTACGATTCGTGGATTTGTTTTTTCCGGGAAAAGCGGATACTCGTGCAAAAGCAGCTGCTCATGCGAGCGAATAAGCTTAGTGAAAAACAAATCATACAGTTGAATCGCTTAAGCGATCGGTTATCTGATCTGATTGAAGAACCCGCATCGCCTAGATTGTTGCACGGAGATTTATGGTCAGGTAATTGGGTGTATGATGGAGAAGGGTTGCCATACCTCATTGACCCGTGTTCTTTTTACGGTGATCCGCCTACGATGTGGCGATGATTCAATTGTTCGGCGGATTCCCTGAAGACGGGTGGGGTTTATACAAAGAGGCCATCGGTGCCCCAAGCGCTTCAGCGATAGATGTGTATCAACTATATTTCTTGCTCGTTCATGTGATGATGTTTGGTGAAATGTATGTACCGGCAGTGAACCGGATTCTTAATAAGTATGGGAATTAAACGACGAAAGCGGGCATCAGTTTTTTGATGCCGCTTTCGGTTTTTTTGTAAAATGAGTCGCCCGCTCCTGACCTGTGCCATCGCTTGAAAAAACCGCCTGACTCATCCTCGCAATTTGTGTGTGAGAATGACGATTTCTAGTGTGTTTGCATAGTGTAGAGAAGTGACTGGGTGAAGAGCGATCTTCGCACAACCGTTGAAAGGGAGGATGACGATGTGCGGTATTGCGGGTTGGTTAGATTGGAAAAAAGATTTGCGCGCACAAGTCGAGCAAATTGAAACGATGACGAATGTGTTGGCACACCGAGTCCTGATGCTTCAAACATTTGGACCGATCAACATCTTTTGCTTGGGCATACAAGGCTTGCCGTAATTGACCCGAGTGGTGGGTCGCAACCGATGACGAGAACACACGAAAATCGTACGGGTACCATCGTGTATAACGGTGAATTGTACAACACAGATGAAGTTAGAAAAGCATTGACACAGTTAGGGAGAACGTTCACGACACATTCCGATACAGAAGTGTTGCTTCATGCGTATTTGGCATGGGGGGAAGCGTGTTTAGAGCGGCTAAACGGCATTTTTGCATTTGCGGTTTGGGATGGCGAACGACTCTTTATTGCAAGAGATCGTCTCGGTGTGAAGCCGTTATTTTATAAAAGAACATCTTCAGGAATGATTTTTGGGTCAGAAATAAAAGCGATTTTGGCGCATGCCGATGTTGAGGCTAGCCTAACCGAAACAGGTTTGACGGAAGTAATGAGCTTGTCCCCGTCAAGAACGCCAGGTTTTGGTGTATTTGATGGGCTAGAAGAGCTTCGTCCTGCCCATTACCTTTCGTTTGATCGAAATGGTTTTAATGTTCAGAGGTATTGGCAAGTAAAAAGTGAAGTTCATCAGGCAAATGCAGAAGAGACCGCGGGAGCGATACACGATTTACTCAAGGATACGGTCGAACGGCAGCTCGTCTCTGATGTGCCGTCGCTTCATTTTTGTCCGGGGGATTAGATTCGAGTGCACTTACCGCATTTGCGGCGAATACTCGAACAGCAGAGGCGCCACTCCATACATTCTCCATTGATTATGAAGACAATGACCTTCATTTTAAAAGCAATGCATTTCAACCGGATGATGATCAATCGTATATCGAGAAAATGACAGATGCTTTCGGGACGGTTCATCATCGCAAGATTATTACGATTGATCAGTTAAAAGACCATCTGAAAGATGCTGTAGTGGCTCGAGACCTTCCAGGTATGGCAGACGTAGACAGTTCGTTGTTATGGTTTAGTAAAGAGATTAAAAAGCAAGCAACAGTCGCACTTTCTGGAGAGTGTGCGGATGAGATTTTTGGTGGCTACCCATGGTTTTACAAAAAAGAGTTATTGTCCCGACCTCTATTTCCGTGGATGTCATCACTTGAATTGCGTAAAGGCTTATTGAATGAAAAGTGGAAAAAGAAACTTCCATTAGAGGAATACGCCAAAGCTAGGTACGACAAAACCATTGCTGAGACCCCGCACCTAGATGGTGAAACCGGGGAAGACCGGCAACGAAGAGAAATGTTTTACTTGAATATGATCTGGTTTATGACGACACTGCTAGACCGAAAAGATCGGATGAGTATGGCGGCAAGCCTTGAAGTACGGGTTCCATTTGCCGATCATCGACTCGTCGAATACGTTTGGAATATCCCGTGGGAGATGAAGCGGTACCAAGACCGGGAAAAAGGACTGCTAAGAAAAGCGTTAGAAGGCGTGCTTCCTAACGATGTCCTTTATCGAAAGAAAAGTCCGTATCCCAAAACCCATCATCCGAAGTATACGGAAATGGTAGCCGCGCTTTGTGAACAGATGCTCGAAGATCGCGATGCTCCTGTTCATGAATTTCTAGATCGCACGGTTCTCACTGAGCTCGTAAGAACACGGGCAAAAAAAGTAGATACGCCGTTTTTCGGACAATTAATGACCGGCCCTCAATTGCTCGCGTATATTTGGCAAATGAACGAGTGGATGAAACTGCATAACGTCAAAATTAAATAAAAAAATCCGCATGGGTAAACATGCGGATTTTTGTGTGGGCACATGTAAATATCAATTCAGAAAACAACTAAGAATTCACACACCGAGCAGACAGTTAGATGCAATCTTTTGTACTTCTAAATGGTTGATAACGCTTCTAACGTGGTTCTTTCAGGAAAGAACTTCAGAAAGTATGATGACGAGGACGCACGTTCATAATAAGGGACAACGTTGCTGTTTTTACGGGGAAATGGCTATTTAACAAAACGTGTGCGTTTTACACATGTGCACGTTTTGTTTTTACTCCGATTGGGAAATGTTACTGTTGTATACTATAGGGGGGTATATTGGCATTAATTGTCAACAGAGAGGATGAAGCGAATGAACACGGCTGATCGCGTACTCGAAGAAGGATTAATAACGACAGAGAAAATAAAGATCATTCTCATTATCGCGATGCCTGCAGTGATCGAGAATTTCTTTCAAATGTTACTCGGGTTTGTTGATACGTTATTTGTGGCCCAAATTGGCTTAGAAGAAGTAACCGCAGTCGGAGTAACAAATGCAATTCTTGCCATCTATTTTGCGATATTTATGGCGATCGGTGTAGGAGTAAACGTCCTTATGGCCAATGCGATCGGGGACGGTAACCAAAAACGAGCATCTGCATCGCACAACAAGGCATCATTCAAGCAACCATTGTTGGGGTATTGCTAGGAATGGCTACATTGCTGTTTGCAGAGCAAATGATCCAAGTACTCGGTGTCACCCCGCAAGTACTTGAAATTGCGACGGTCTACTTCCAGATTCTTGCGGTCCCTTCAATTCTTATGGCACTTATGTTCGTATTTAGTAGCATCTTGCGAGGGACAGGAGATACGAGAGCACCGATGAAGGCAGTGATTGGTGCCAACATCGTAAATATGTTTTTGGATTATGTATTGATTTTTGGATTTTTATTTATACCACCACTAGGTATTGTTGGTGCAGCACTTGCAGGCGTTTTATCACGGATAGTTGGAACAGCTATGTTACTCTATTATATGAAAAGAAATTCAAGTCTATCGTTTACGCGAAGCCAATTTCGCTTTAATGGTAAAGATCAAAAAGCGTTACTTTCACTAGGAGCCCCAGCCGCAGGTGAGCAGTTGGCGATGCGGATTGGGCAAGTCGTTTACTTTGGATTTATTGTCGCATTAGGTACAACGACGTTCTCAGCACATCAAATTGCTGGGAACATCGAGACATTTTCTTATATGATCGCCTATGGCTTTGCCGCAGCGGCAACAATTTTAGTCGGTCGACTCGTCGGTGCCCATCGGTATGAACAAGCGAAGCAATACGCGAAGTTAATTGCTATCATTTCAGCTGTATTTATGGTTGGGATGGGTGCCTTGCTCTTCATTTTTGGTGGAACCATTGGTCAGCTATTTACCGATGATCCTGTTGTTATAAAAGAAATTGGCACAGCATTAATGATTGCAGCGTTCTTTCAACCATTTCTAGCGATTGTGCTTACGTTAACAGGCGCTTATCAAGGAGCGCGCAACACAAAATTCCCGATGTATTTAACGACAATAGGTATGTGGGTCGTTCGAACGGTCGCCGTCTATGTGTTAGCGGTTCAATTAAGCTGGGGGATTGCAGGTGTATGGGTTGCCATTGGACTTGATATTGTCATACGAGCCATTGTTCTTTGGTATCGCGTGGAAACCGACCGATGGATTAAACCAGAGAAGGAAGTTAGCGAAAAAGAGGAGTTACGGTGTCACTGCAATCCGCAAGTAAAGCATGCACATGTAAGTGGGTGCGTGAACAATTATTAATGTTTGACATACCCTACTGGGGTATTGTATTATAATGACTGTAGCAATCATTGAAGAAGCTCGCTGACTGTGAGCAGTTAGGAGGAAATGCGATGGCGAAGCAAGACATATCATTGCCGATACAAGGCATGACGTGTGCGGCATGTGCGAATCGAATTGAAAAAGGTTTACAACGTATGGACGGGGTAGACGACGCACATGTAAACTTTGCAGTCGAAAAAGCCAATGTCACGTATGATTCTGAACTAGTCGATGTTAAAGCGTTTGAAGATAAAATAGAAAAGCTCGGGTATCACGTGCAGCATGAGTCCATCACGTTTGATATTTCGGGTATGACGTGTGCGGCATGTGCAAGCCGGATTGAAAAGAAATTATCTAGAACAGACGGAGTAAACAAGGCGAGCGTCAATTTTGCGCTTGAGAACGTCACCGTTGACTACAATGAAGGGGTTGTCAACAAGCAAGGGCTTGTTGAATCTGTTGAGAAGATTGGTTATTCCTTGCACGAACAACAATCGAAAGAAGAAACCATTGATGCGAAAGAGAAAGAAATTCGCCACCAAACCGGGAAGTTTATTTTTGCAGCAATACTAACTTTACCGCTCCTTTGGACGATGGTGACGCATTTTGAATTTACTTCGTTCCTTTATATGCCAGAGATGTTTATGAACCCTTGGGTGCAACTCGCGCTCGCCGCTCCCGTTCAGTTTATCGCGGGTGCCCAGTTTTACGAAGGTGCCTACAAAGCGTTAAAAGGAAAAAGTGCGAACATGGACGTACTCATCGCGCTCGGTACGACAACCGCATTCTTTTATAGTATTTTCCTTGGGTATGAATGGCATGTCGGTGGGCAACAAGGAATGCCAGAGCTGTACTTCGAGGCAGCGGCGGTCATTATTACCCTCGTTATCCTAGGGAAATTGTTTGAAGTACGTGCGAAAGGCCGTACAGGAAAAGCAATTGAGAAACTGCTAAATATGCAAGCAAAAACAGCCATCGTCGTACGCGATGGCGAGGAAGTTGAAGTGGCTGTTGAAGACGTTGTTGTCGGTGATCGTGTGATCGTTCGGCCAGGAGAAAAGATTCCGGTAGATGGTACGATCCAAGCTGGAAGCTCAGCCGTTGATGAGTCGATGATTACCGGTGAGAGTATTCCTGTAGATAAGAACACAGGTGACTCGGTGATCGGTTCAACGGTGAATAAAAACGGAAGTTTAACGTTTGAAGCGACACGTGTCGGCAAAGATACGGCGCTCGCACAAATCGTTAAGGTTGTTGAAGATGCACAAGGCAGTAAAGCTGACATTCAACGCGTTGCTGACCGTGTATCTGGTGTATTTGTCCCGATTGTTGTCCTCATTGCCATCGGTTCATTCTTAACATGGTATTTCTTAATTGAACCAGGTGACGTTCGTTCAGCACTCGTGCCGTTAATTACGATTCTCGTGATTGCTTGTCCGTGTGCACTTGGCTTAGCGACACCAACGTCAATTATGGCTGGTTCAGGCCGAGCGGCGGAAATGGGTGTACTCTTTAAAGGTGGCGAACACCTTGAGAATACAAGGTCAGTAACAACGGTTGTTCTAGATAAAACAGGAACGATTACAAAAGGCGAACCTGAACTGACAGATGTTCGCGTTGCCGACGGGTTTAACGAAGCCGATATTTTACAAATGGTCGCCTCAGCTGAGAAAAGTTCAGAACATCCGTTGCATCGGCCATTGTTAGAGGGATTGCAGCACGTAACATTTCGTTTGACAATCCTGATACGTTTGAAGCATTGCCTGGTGCTGGAATTAGCGCAACGGTTCAAGGCAAGCAAGTGTTGGTCGGAACGAGAAAGCTTATGCGTGAACAAAGCGTCGATCTACAGTTCTTCCAAGCAGAAATGGAACAGTTTGAATCCGACGGCAAAACCGCGATGTTAATTGCCGTTGATGATGAACTCGCTGGTGTCATTGCTGTCGCAGATACGATCAAAGAAACGTCAGTTGATGCGATCGAACGGATGCAAGACCTCGGTCTGGAAGTCATTATGCTAACGGGAGACAATGAACGTACTGCACAAGCGATTGGGAAACAAGTAGGCATCGATCGTGTGATCGCAGAAGTCGTTCCTGAACAAAAAGCGAAAGAAATTGAAAAGCTACAAGCAAAAGATAAGTATGTCGCGATGGTCGGGGATGGCATTAACGATGCACCTGCACTTGCGGTTGCTGATATCGGTATGGCGATTGGTACAGGAACCGACATTGCCATTGAAGCGTCTGACGTGACATTAATGCGCGGGGACCTTCACAGTGTGGCCGACAGTTTTGTGATTAGTAACAAGACGATGCGCAACATTAAGCAAAACTTGTTCTTCGCGTTTTTCTATAACTCTGTCGGGATACCCGTTGCAGCAGCAGGCTTACTTGCGCCTTGGGTCGCAGGAGCGGCAATGGCCTTTAGTTCCGTAAGTGTTGTCGGGAACGCACTTCGTTTACAGCGCAT
Source organism: Geomicrobium sp. JCM 19037 (assembly GCF_000698105.1). Classification (NCBI taxonomy): domain Bacteria; kingdom Bacillati; phylum Bacillota; class Bacilli; order Caryophanales; genus Geomicrobium; species Geomicrobium sp. JCM 19037. The sequence goes on from NZ_BAWZ01000003.1 coordinate 28,696, forward strand.
GTCGTTTAAAGGAGTGAAACGTTCATCATGAAAATCAAAACGTGGGTTATCAGTGGACTCGTTTACTTGACCATTGTCGTTGTCGGTTATGCGGTTATTACCGGAAATTCGGTCATTGACGGTGGAGATCATGGGGAACATGAAGCACATGAAGCACAAGCCGCTGAAATTGAGGAGGAAAATGATATGAATGAACATGCTCATCACAATCATCATGGGTCTACCGAGTCAGAAGTTGAAGTCATTGTGGATCAAAACGATCAACAAATTACGGTAACGGTGCAAGACGCGGATGGAAACGCTCCGGCATTAGCGGTTCATCATGAGAAGGAAATGCATATGATCGCTGTTTCAAACGACTTAGCAACGTACCACCATCTGCATCCGGAGCGTGTGGAAGATGGCGTATACAAAGTGGACCATTCGTTCGCTCCTGGAACGTACCGAATCTTTGTTGATATTTCTCCTGAACACTTGGGCTACAAACCAGAACCGATCGACGTTCAAGTCGGCGATGTGATGACGAGTGAAGCAAACTTAACCCCAGATGCAGATCTTGTGAAAAGTGTTGACGGGAAAGAAGTCGAGCTAGAAATCGATGGTCTACAGTCAGGTGACGTCACTACGCTAACGTTTAACTCAGAAGAACAGGACACGCTTGAGCCGTACCTCGGTGCCCTCGGCCACGTCGTCGTCATCGACGAGGCTGGTGAACAATTTATTCATGTCCATCCTGTTGCTGATGATGAGACGGTTTTTGAAGCTCACTTTGATCAACCAGGCAAGTACAAATTGTGGGCAGAATTTAAGTTTGAAGATGCAGGAGTCATTGCTTTTCCTTACGTGATTGACGTTCAGTAACGGAGGCGTAAACATGTATCAATTAACAATTTATACACGGCCAATGTGTTCAGATTGTGCGAAGTTAAAAGAAGATCTTGCACGAGTGAACATCAGTTTTATTGAAAAAGATCTCGAACAACAACCAGAACAAGAGCAAGTGCTGAAGAAGTAAACCGGAACAAGAATTGTTCCGGGGGTTGTGTTTAAGGAAAAGGGAATACTAAACCAATTAAAAAAGCCGATTGTTTTTACCGGTTATGAGCAAAACGAAAATAAAATTCAACCATTCATCCAACAAATGAGTAAGGAGGATTAATATGAACACGATCGAACTAAAAGTTACTGGCATGTCTTGTGGACATTGCGTTTCGTCAATCGAAAACGGTGTTGGCTCAAAAGAAGGTGTCGATTCTGTAAACGTTGACTTAGAGAAAGGGCTCGTGACGATTTCTTTTGATGCAAGTCAAGTTCAAGAAGCAGATCTAAAAGATACCGTTGAAGATCTAGGTTATGATGTAGCGTAACGAAAAGGCAAGGAGAGCGCACCCGTTCTTCTTGCCTTTTTCTTATGTTGTGTGTAGATGAGTTAGGGACTGAGCGTCGATCTATCGGCTGAATTTTATTCGTTCGGTTTATCTTCGGCACCAGAGGTGCCGAAGGTTGGTAGCTCTTGAGGTTTACATGATTAAAACACGGTTTAAGTTCGGTTTAGAAACGAACGTTTATCGATCCACCAGTATCTGGAAAAAATCATCGTTTTTATGCGATATAGATCGCTAACATCCTAAATATGAGACGGCCATCGCCACCTGCGTGCCGAAATCAATGAAAAGCGATCTATATAAGTTGAGCGAAAGAACTTCATTGAATCGGATGACCGAGTTGGGCCTTTGCGGGTGAGTGCTTGCATATTGCGTGTTGAAATTCTTCTCATTGCACATCGACAACTTCGTTGTCGATCGTTTTTCGTCACTGCAAGGGTTGCGGGCAAAACGAAAACGTTTGCCTAAGGGTAAAAAGTTGGGACCGAGGGTCACCACCTAGCACAAGCATGTGACGGCCGGTCACGTATGTGACAATCCAGCCTTCAAACCGGGCACTTTCGGCACGCAACTGTCACAAATCGCACGATTTGTGACAGTTGACACCGTTTATGTGCGCATTCACGTTTAAAAACATGATTTTTCTTTCTCAAATGTCACTTAAATGAATATATGGGGCAATTTGGACTTCTTTCCACACACCGTAGCCAGGAGGCAGAAACGTGAACCGATGTCGTCCTTGTATTCTGGAGTTCAAAGAAAACACGGGGGACGTCTTTTGGGGGTCACTACCAGCGCAGTGAGAGCTGATGTTGCACTTGTGCTCTGGACTACAAGCATCCGACTATAGTTGAAAGCAACAACAAGCTACCGAATTAGAAATATGTTACGTTCATTCTATATCGATCACTAATCTCCTGATCATTCCCAGATGTGATTCAGCTATATAAGTTGAACTAAAGAATTTCTTCACGAACGAATGGTAGACCAACCGTTAAAGCCTAAAGTTCATCGACTTTGAGATCAATCGTCATCGGTTACAATAGACGTAGAAAAGATGGGTATCTACTGCTATTAGACTCCAAAGTGTACGGATCGAGTTGAATACCAATATTGAGCAACCCCAGTTCAGCGACGTCGTCTATTCAGGACCGTTGATTGGAACGAAAGGCGGTGATTCCTGCGGAAGAAGGGCCGAGACGAGACCCCGCAGGTCGTTAGACCGAGGAGCTCTGCCGGTCCTCCGCGGTCAAGTAGACACAGCGAACACAAGCGGCAGCGCCGGGTGAGATGATGTCGCACTTATACTCCGGAGTACAAGCATCCGCCTGCAGTGGAAAGCAACAAACTCTGCAATTAGGAAAATGTTAAGTTCAATCTATATAGAAGTGTTTGTGAGCAAACATTACGGCAACGTCGGTACTTATCGCTCAGCACAATGAGGAAGCGAGCATGAAGGCTGAGTCATTTATAGTACTGTTCAACTGATATAGAAAATTCGAGATGTAAAAGGCGTAACTTTACAAATAGTGGTATGTTGGAAGGAGGGAGGTGGAAATTGTGAAAAGGAAACCTGTTTATGTTGAGACGAACATTGATACCGATATGGATACATTGTGGCACACTACTCAAGAGCCGAATCTGCATGAGAGGTGGGATTTGAGGTTTACACACATAGATTATGACGAGAAACAGCCACATAATGATCAAGCTTCATTTACTTACGAAACGAAACTTGCATTTGGATTAAAGGTGAAAGGCAGAGGCATGGCGACAGGAGATGTTACTGGAGATGATGGCAAGAGAACATCGGGTTTGCAATTTTCGAGTGAAATGCCGATCTCTTTAATAAAAAAAGGGCGCGGGTATTGGCAGTATGAAGATACTGGGGAGGGGATTCGCTTTCTTACCCAATATGATTATTCCGTTCGTTTTGGCTTTTTCGGGAAAATGATTGACCGCATCATGTTTCGTCCGATTATCGGTTGGGCGACTGCTTGGAGTTTCGACGCAATGAAGATTTGGTTAGAGAAGAGTATTCCACCGGAACAAACATTGCAAAAACTGAAGATTCATTCAATCATTTGTATTGCGCTTTTTATCATTTTTTTCTACCAAGGTCTCGTTCCAAAACTACTATTTCCTGAAACCGGTGAATTGGACCTCGTCTCAGCGGTTTCGTTCATACACGGCTTTGAACGCGAAGTCGTTGCGATTATTGGCAGCGCACAAATCTTATGGGCGGTGTTGTTTGCTGCCGGTCAACAAAAAGGTGATGTTCACTGTGACAGCCATACTTATGGTCGTCCTCGGAGGGGCTGCAGTTAGCGCTAATACGGGAGTGTTAAACGAACCATTTAATATGGTTACGTTAAACGTTGGTGTAATCGCTCTGACATTCATTGGTTGGGTGAATCTTAACGGTGTTGCTCGAGCGAGACGAAACAAACGGAGGCCATAAATGAACGTGAAATCAATATATGAACAAGCCATCGGTGCACGATTTGAGCAATTGCATCCATTGCTTAAGAAGAAATATGGAAAACAATTAGGTACGCTTACAGCAACGGGTACAATGAATCACATTCGAGGGTCGGTCGTCTATCGGCCGGTTGCCCGTATATTTGCAAGGGATGATTTTTTATTTCCTGAAAGAGGAAGGAACGTACCATTCACGATTACGAACACGTATCACCTGTCGCCGCAAGTTGTCGATTGGGAACGTACCTTTTATTTTCAAAAAAATGTGCGAACGTTTTTTGCACGAATGTATTGGGATACGTCGAGTGAGCAAATTCTTGATCGACTTGGTCGGTCAGGAAGGTTTATGCAACCATTAGCGTTTACGGTCACCTCAAATGGAGCGCTACTCATCACCTCTGAACAAAGTTTCATACGATTGTTCGGTCGGTATGTAAAATTGCCAAAGCGAATGAGTGCAAAAGTGAATGTATATGAGGAAGCGATTGACGATGAACACATTCATATATTTGTTCATATTACGCTCATCGGTACAGTCATGATGTATGAAGGCGTTGCAACAATAGTTGAACAAAAGTGACCATTGTTGTAATGAAGTTTACTCATAGGAAAAAGGAACAACGTTTCTACAAGGACGATCCTCTTGATTGTCACAATATCGCAAAATTTTACACAGAATTTACGGAGGATCCATCATTTTTTGTTATTGTTGGGATACTTACAATCTATGAAAAAGAAAGGGAGTATCTCATGAAGTATAGGTTTAGAAAAGGGCTAGGAGTTTCTGCAGGGGTGTTGGTCGCATCAGCAATTCTCGCGCCTACGATTGATGCAGATTCACCAGAGCAGATTCGGATTCTTCATACGAATGACATTCATGCTTCTTTTGATCATTATGCAAAAGCGTCTGCTTATATCCAAGATGTAAGACAAACCGATGATCACGTATTGTATATGGATGCTGGTGACTATGCGAGCGGGAATCCTGTCGTTGACTTGAACTTTGGGATTCCAATGGTGGATGTGTTTAACGCAGCAGAACTTGACGTGCTTACGATCGGTAATCATGAATTTGACTACGGACAGGACCACCTGATCAACAATATGGACTCGTCGGATTTCCCGTGGCTTGGGGCGAATGTTGATACGTTAGATACGGGTGTTGAAAACCCTGAACCGTATGAATTGTTTGATGTTAACGGAACGACGGTTGGTGTATTAGGAATCACGCAAGCGCCTCCTGCAACAGCACCAGGTAATGTTGAGGGGATGGCATTTGAATCTGATTATGCTGCAGTTGCAAATGAGTACCAAGAAGAACTCGAACGCGAAGCCGACGTCATCGTTGCCCTCACACATATCGGAGTGAATGCAGACGTCGCGCTTGCTGAAGATGTTGATTATTTTGACTTGATTATTGGCGGTCACTCCCATACAACACTTCAAGAGCCTCGTGTTGTGAATGGCACGCCAATCCTCCAAGCAGGTGCGAATTTGAGTCACGTCGGGGATGCGGTCCTTACGCTTAATGATGGCGAGGTTACAAATGTCGAAGCTGAGCTCATTTCCGTAGACACATTAGAAGAAGTGGATGAGAATGTGCAGCCGATAATTGATCAGTACAATGATGAAATGGACGAAATACTAGGTGAAGTCATTGGCTATTCAGAGAACGGGCTTTCGCGTGATGGCAGGTTTAATGGGGATGCTCCTCTCGGCAACTTTTGGACAGATGCGATGCGTTCGCTCGGAGACGCTGACATTGCGTTTACAAACAACGGGGGAATACGAGATAGCATTCCGAGCGGTGATGTAACGTTAAATGAGATCTATACGATTGAACCGTTTGCCAATGAGATTATGCTCATTGAAATGACAGGCGAGGCGATTGAAAATGTGTTGGAGTATTCGTATTCTAGAGATCAAAGAAACCAGATTGATCTACAAGTATCAGGGATGGAATACGAAATTGTCACCGGAATGACAGGCAACTATTTAGACACGCAAATGACGATCGATGGTGAGCCGGTCGATGAACAGGCGACGTATACGGTTGCCGTTGCGGATTATATCGGTACTGGCGGGTCTGGATATGAATTCGAAGGTGAAGTAATTTCAGAAACGATTGGACTCATGACGGATGCGATGACCCAATGGGCACGTAGTCTTACCGATGCCGGAGAAACGCTCGATTATGAGCAAGAAGGTAGAATTAGTATCACCATTGATCCAGAAGGGCCGTTGCCAGGAACGATCATCGGTGCTACAGAAACGGGTCTGTATTCAGCAAACAAGCGTCTGCAAGACACAGGGATCGGTAATTTGTACACAGATAGCCTTATCGAACGTACCGATGCTGAAATTGCCATGCTGAATGGTTCATCTGTGACTGGGCAAATTCCTCCGGGTGAAATTACGGATGAGCAGATTGAATCGCTAGATGCGTTTGGAAACGAGATCGTACTCGTTGAAGCGACGGGGGAACGAATTGAAGAAATGATTCTTGAGCAGTCGAATTATCACCAAGGCGTCGACTTGCAAATTGCTGGTCTCAACTATACGTTGATTCCTGCGGAATCAGGCAATGGGTTTGATGATATTCACATTGAACGCGTCAATGGTGAGCCGTTTATAGACGATGAGCAGTATACGGTTGCTTATAATGACTTCATGCATGCGAATAGCTTTTATAATCTTGGTGACGAGCTTGATAGTTTCGGACCAGTATGGCAAGCGGTCGTTGACTTTGTAACCGACTACGATGGATCGATTAACTATGAAGAAGGCTCCCGCATCTCGATTGAAGGTTTAGACGTTGAACCAGATCCGTCAGGAGCGGTTAGTGTACAAGAGGCACTGGAGAACAATCAAGGAATTCGAAATGTGAGAGGATACATTGTCGGGAGCATTAACAATCAAGAAGTGATCCTTGGTGAAGGAGTGCACGCACCGTCGAATCTACTTTTAGCGGACGATCCGAGTGAAACGGATCGAGAGAAAATGCTACCTGTGCAACTCGTCAACAATACACCGGTTAGACATGGGTTGAACCTCGTTTCACATCCAGAGCACGTAGGTGAGCATGTGACGATTACCGGTGAACTGGATACGTATTTTGGAACGCCGGGCATGAGGAGTCCAACTGGATATGAGTGGGTCACCGAGTCGGGGCCGGGGCCTGAGTGTGTGTATGAAGAATGGTCAGATCAGGTTGTATATACGGCTGGCGACCGAGTTTCACATGAAGGGAACACGTATGAAGCGAAATGGTGGACGACGGGTGAAAATCCGACCCAATCAGGAACTTGGGACGTTTGGCAACTAGTAAAAGACTGCCAAGATGAAGAAGAAGGTGTACAGGTTTGGGGGAGACGATCACGTATTATGCTGGAGATGTCGTTTCATACGAAGGGAATTTGTATGAGGCGAAATGGTGGACCCGTGGAGAGAAACCAACAGATTCGGATGAGTGGGACGTTTGGAAACGGATCGACGGTTAAATAGCAAAACGCTCTGGAGTACACTCCAGAGCGTTTTTTAGGCTGAGTATCTTGCAACAATGCTCGTTTAGGTGGCTATGTTCGTCAGTCTTTTTAAGACGTATTGATGTTGGACTCCCTAGCTTTTCCAGACGCTTTTTCAAAGGATGAAAGTAGATATGACTTTCTTAATCGTGGCGTGACCGCTCCGTTCGTTTGCTGTTATTCAGATCTATATAAGTTTAACTAAAGAATTTCTTCAAGAACCAGCGGTAAGCTTGGTAAAGTGGAAACTGTGCGCGAGTTGAGACCAAACTGTTCTCAAGTTGGGAAACATCGCAGGAAAAGCGGTATATTCCTATAAACTAGGTAACAGAATGAGCGAACTCGGTAACAGATCACAAGTTTACGTGCACATCCCCGCCCCGAAGTACCCACAAGACGTCGGCGCGGATCGCGTCGAACCGAGTCCGATTTGGGTTCGGACAGGGTGCTCGCTTATGGGCATTGAATCTGCGCTCCAGTTGGACCAAACTGCGCGCAAGTTTATCGGAATGAACGCCAATATTGCTAAACTAGGCAAACTTGAGCGCAGAAATTGTAAACTTGAGCGCAAAATAGCACTCAGCACCGCCCCAACAACTAACAGCGCAAATCAGGAAAATCTTAAGTCCATTCTATATAGTAAACCATTTTTAGAAAGTGTCGTTGCTGTTAATTTATAATCGTGTTGATTTCTGACTCCAATTCATTTAAAGCATCTTCTGCGCTCATCCCTTCATGCATCCGCTCAAGCGATATCATGATTTGTTCTCGCACTTCTGGAAATGCATCCATGAGTGCCCCTTGTGTGGCAGGAGAAGGGGTCGTATTTTGCAACTGTTCCACCGATGTTAAAAATTGCGGGAATTCTTCATAGAGTTCTTCTAAAACCGGTTCATTATAAGCGGCGGTGTGGACAGGGAAATATCCAGTTGCCGCTGACCATTCTGCTTGCACGTCAGGTTGGACAGTGTACTTAACGAATTCCCAAGCGGCTTCTTGGACTTCTTCAGGAATGTCCGCCATCATCCATACGGAAGCTCCACCAACGATAACACCTCTGGGTCTTGACCATCCGGGTACGGGATTGCCGCTGTGCCCACTTCAAAGTCTGGTGACGTAATATTGTCATACGTAGCTGCTGTTGAATCAAGGTACATCGCAACATCTTCTGCAATGAAAGCAGCGCGAATGTCATCCCACGTTCTGCCGAAGTTTCCGAGAGTGCCATCCGCAATCATTTCTTCAATCCACGTGTAAATGGCGAGCCTTCTTCGCCATTAATAAACGTTTCGCTAGGATCACCAGCACGACCGTTTTCTTCGTTCACAAGTTCGGCACCTTGGTTGGCGAGCAATTGCTCAATAAACCATCCGTAAATGAGGAGGGAAAACCCGTACGTATCTCCATCCGTTAGTTGTTCAGCGTATTGTTGTACTTCACTAAATGTTTGGGGTGGGTCTTCAGGGTCTAATCCTGCTTCTTCAAAAAGATCTTTGTTGTAAAACATTAAGGCGTTGGACGTGTTAAAAGGCATCGAGTACAGTTCATCTTCGTACTGATAGTAGCTAAGAATATTCTCTTCAAGTGTTGATACATCAAACCCATCATCATCAATAAACGTTTGCATCGGCTCTGCAAACCCAGAATCAATCATATAGCGCGTGCCGACTTCAAAAACTTGCATGAGCGCAGGTGCATCGGGCGTTCCCGCTAACTGTCGTATTTGGGTGAGGCTTCTTCATAACTGCTTGATAATTGGCCTGTACATAGATGTCATCTTGGGATTCATTAAAATCATCGGCCATTGCTTCCACCGCTTCTCCTGCAGAGCCTCCAAGTGCGTACCAAAAATCGACGATAATTCGATCATCTTCTGTGTAAGCAATGTCTGATGTTTGACCACTACATCCTGCAGCAATCAATGCAGGAATGGATAGAGCTGTCATTAAACGCTTTTTATCTCTCATCTAAATCCCCCTTAAAAAAATGATTATCCTTTCAATGCTCCTGACGTCAAACCTCGTTGAATGTGTTTGATGCCAATAAACAATAAAAGCAACGTCGGTATCAAAATAATGACGACCGCGGCCATGACCATGCTCCAGTTCGTAGAAGCTTCTTGAGAGATCATCATGTTAATGCCAATTTGAATCGTTCTTACGGTCGTATCACTCGTGACAAGCAGTGGCCACAAATACATGTTCCACGTCGTTAAAAACCCGTAAACCCCAAGAGCAACAAGGACGGGTTTGGACAACGGTAAGGCAAATGAACGGTAAAAGCGAAAGCGACTACACCCATCGATCTCTGCAGATTCATACAATTCTTTTGGGATGGTCATAAAATGTTGTCTGAGTAAAAAGATGCCAAATGCTGTAGCTAGAAACGGTAGCGTTAATGTTGGTACGTATTTAGCCAGCCTGCATTCAAAATCGTTACGTAATTGGGGACAACTGTTGATTCCCAAGGAACAAGTAGCGTTGAAATAAATAAAAAGAAGAAGAAATTCCGACCTTTAAACGGGATGAACACAATCGCGAAAGCCGCTAGACTGCAAAGAACGAGTTGCCCGATTGTTACGCTAACACTTACGATCAAACTGTTAATTAAAAACCGAAACAGCGGGATGGAAGCAAATGCTTGCACATAACTATTGAAATTAAAACTTTCTGGAATGTAGACGCCACGATGTAACTCTCCCGAGTTTAAAAAGCTCGCAAGCAAGGCAAATAATAACGGGAAGGTGAGTAAAAACGCTGAGATAACGAGTAAAACATAGAGAAAAATTTTTCGTTTCATTGATAGTGCACCCGCCTCTCACCGAACTTAAATTGTAAAAAGGTGACGAGTAGTATGATGAAAAATAAGATGACTGCTTGTGAGCTAGCTGTTCCAAAGCGTGCGAACTCAAAAGCTTCTCTGTAAATGGAGTACACAATGACGTTCGTCGATTGGTTCGGTCCCCCACCTGTAAGGATATGAATTTGCCCAAATGATTGAAAAGAGTTAATGAGTGTAATGGTCGACACGAAAAATAATGTCGGTGAAAGCATCGGAATCGTAATTTTGAACAATCGCTGAAAATATCCAGCCCCATCAATTTTGCTGCTGTCGTATAGTTCATCAGAAATGTTTTGCAAACCACCAAGTAAGATAATGAAACAAATGCCGACGTTCATCCAAACAGTCGTAATCGCCACAGAATAGATGGCATACGTCGAAGATGTGAGCCAAGGAATGCCTTCAGCTCCGAAAAATCGTAAAAACTCATTGAAAACACCGAGACTCGGATGAAACAGAAACAGCCAAATGGCTGCGCCAGCGGCAACGGACACGCCCATCGTTGAGGAGAATAACACCCGAAAGAAAGCGATGCCTTTAAGCTTTTCGTTGCCAAGTACCGCTAAATAGAGAGCAAGCACAACGGTTGTTGGCACGGTGAGAAGCGTGAAGATAAATGTGCTCTTCATACTTTGGATGAACTGAGAGGATTGCATCCATTGCCAATAGTTTTCAAGACCGACAAATGAAAGTACTTCACCTCTTGGGCTCGTCTCCGACAAACTGTAGATGACTGTCATTATCATCGGGTAAAATAAGAATATTCCGAGAATGACGAGTGCAGGAAGCATATACAACATCGCTTCCCCAAAGTTTTTCCATTCGTTTCTACGCATAGACCATTCTCCTTATGTGAGCATAAAAAACCATAGAGACGATATCCTCACATCATCTCTATGGTTGTTCACATCCCATTTATTCATAAATGTTTTAGATTTGTACAATTCTCTTTCGTTTCGCCTGTATCGCATAATACCCAAAGAAGAGTACGAGTAGAAAATAGGCCATTGTAAAACTAGGGGCAGCGTTTACGGAAAGCTCTGGCGCATGGGTAAATCCAAAGAATGATAACAGCGCGCCGATACCGCTATAAATGGTTGCATGGGCAAACTTATGATCAATAATAAATACAGTGAGTGCACCGAGCACAATACCTGTAAACATCGCCCCTTGGCCAAGCGGTAGCAATCCAAGCGAAATGCTTTCCATCACTTCTGGAGCATCATTTTGAAAGCGAGTCATAATGTAATTGGCCACGTAAGGTAAGATGGCAATCACAACGGCAGGATAATATTTCTTTGCGTTCGAATGAAAAGCAGTGGCGAGCATCGAGACCCCTGCAAAAACGAGAATGGGGGCAACGGCTGCGGTTGGAATAACAGAAGAAAGAGCCCCAATTAAGCCGAATACAGCCGCTATCGCAAACACAATGCCGTTTAATAAGCTGTAGCCACGTCCCGCTCCCATCCATTTAGAGCCAATGGAAGCAACATAAACGGTCGTCGGAAAAACGCCACCAAAAAATGTGCCTAGTATCGTTCCGCCACCATCAACGGCTTGGCATTCTCGCACATCATAGCGATCCCCCTCAGCAGCCATAGCCGCTGTGTTGTTCATCGTTTCAATAGCGTTGTAAAGTGTAATCGGTAAAATAATTGCAAGTAAACCGACGAATGTTGTAAACAATGCTTGAAAACCAAAGAATACGTCCAATGTAGGGATAAATGGATAAAATCCGACATGAGCGAGTGCGTCCTGAACTTCAGCAACCGTAATTTCACCGATTGAAAAAGCGAGTAACGTTCCGACGATAATCGCAAATAAGGAGGACGGGATACGAAATGGAAGCATTACTTTTCCAAGGACGCCCATAAGAATAATAAAGAGGGCAACAAGTCCGACCATTGGAACCGCAAAGATTTCAAACAGCATCTCACCAGCAATAAAGGTGAGCGCAACGCCGGCGAGAGCGCCGAGCATCGCTGGTTTTGGCAAGTGTTTCGTTAACCAATTTCCACTTAGAGAAATGATTACTTCGATTAAGCCGCTAAGCAAACAGGCAGCAAGTCCAATCCGAAAAGCCAACTCCGCATTTCCACCGGTAAGTGTATACGCAGGGGCGAGTACACCGAAAAGAAAAACAAACATAACTGGCGTACTAATTCCATAAGCCATCGCTGTTACGTCCGTGCGATTTTCTTTAACCGCCAACCGTTTTGCTTGCTGGGCATAATATAGATTGCCAGCAATAACCGCTATTGCAGCACCAGGGATGACTTTCCCAAACACAATATCGGCAGGAAAGCCGATGGCAAGCATCGTTGCTGAGATAATGACGAAGTTCGCAAGATTGTTTTGGAAGAGGGCAAAAAAAGCATCGATGTCTTGTCTTTTGAAAAGTGGGTACTGCACAGTTTGGTGTGTCAAAACAAAAGCTCCTTATTGTGGGATGAATTGGATGTTGTCTTTGTCTAAAGAAGCAATTCTTGCTAACGATTCAACACGGTAGTGCTGTTCGGTTAGTTTATCGCGCCCAGGTTGGAACGATTTTTCGATGACAATGGCGATCGCAGTAACTGTAGCTCCAGCTTGTTCAACAACTTGGCATAAACCTAATGCCGCTTCACCATTCGCTAAGAAATCGTCGACAATAACGATGTGGTCATCCGCATGTAGAAATGATTTAGAGATCGTAATCGTTCTTGAAACTTGTTTCGTAAATGAGTAGACCTCTGCTGTGTACACAGAGTCATCCATCGTAATCGATTTTTGCTTTCTCGCAAACACCATATCTACTCCGTAATGTTTCGCGAGCATAAGTGCAGGGGCAATCCCCGAAGATTCTAATGTGACAATTTTCGTAACGGGTGCGTCACCTAGGCGATGTTTCCATTCTTTAGCCATCCCGTCCATTAACTCTGGATCAACTTGATGGTTTAAGAAAGCGTCAACTTTCAGAACGCCTGTCCCTAAAGTTGTTCCGTCAGTTTTAATTCTGTCTTCTAGTTGCTTCATTTGTCTAAAACCCCCGAAGTGCTTCATGAACAAAAAAAGCGACTTGTGTGCACAAAAGTGAACACAAGTCGCCAAAAAAAGCACGATAATGTTCACTCGTAGTCAGGAAATTACGGTTTCCTGGTAGAGACTTGCAAGCCAATCCTTGCGGTTATACGAGTGGTAGATATTTTAGAATTATAACGTATCCACGATCTGTTTGGAAAGATGGAAATGTGAGGAATTTGCAAACAAAAAAGAGTGAGAGGCGGTTTGCCTTTCACTCTTTGAAGGTTTTATGATAGTTTCGTTAGGGGGGAAGATTCTTCTTTGACATCCGAGCTTTCGCTCGTTATCGTAAAGGAGATTAGATGTGCGCAGGCTCTAAAAAGGCCGCGACGAAAACGGCAAGTATAAAACAGTAGATCGCAAAATAGAATAACTTGCTCTTTTCAAGCCAACCTATGAGCACTTGATGCCAATAATCGAGAAAATGAATGTAACGACGAAAGCTGTGATGAGTGGCACAGTGCCTGCATCAGTCATGCCGCCTTGGAAAAGATCACCAATTGCAAGCACCGATGAACCGAGAATGACCGGAATCGATAACAAAAATGAGAAGCGAATGGCAGTCTTCTTATCAATACCTAAAGCTAAAGAGGCGATGAGTGTTGAGCCAGAGCGTGATACGCCAGGAATGACCGCAAGTGTTTGCGCTAACCCAACAACAATTGCATCGATAAAATTCATTTCGTTAACTGAGCGGGTATGCGTAAACTTAATTCTTTCAATGATTAGTAGAAAGACCCCTGTTAAAAACAACGCGCCAGCGATGACGAACGGTGATTTAAGAAATTGTTCCGCTGCGTCTTCCAGAATAAGTCCAAGTGCCCCGGTAATGGCTGTTGCAATAATGAGGTATAATGCAAAAAGAAAGGCACCACGGTCTTCACGTTTCTTTTCAAACATAAAACGCAAGCTGCCTGTGACGATTGCGAGAATATCTTTTCGAAAGAACAGAACGACCGCAAGCATCGAAGCGACGTGCAAAAGAATTTCAAATGTTAAGCCTTGAAAGTTTGTACCAAAAATAAATTGTAAAATGACAAGGTGCGCCGTACTTGATATCGGTAGAAATTCTGTTAACCCTTGTACAATTCCAAAAATAATTGCTTCAAAAACCGACATAACCTGTTACTCCTTCCGTTTGTAAACCAATTGTATTCATATTGAGGTGAAAAGACCAATGAAAAAATGGATGACGATTTCAGCTGTTGCGATTGCCGCCATCATTATCGTAAGTATCGTCTATGAAAATGTATCCTCTCCACCCGTTGGTGTCAACCACGGAATGGCAGCGCCAGAGTTTTCTTTAGAGCTTGCCGATGGTGAAGGAGAAGAAATGAGTCTATCGGACCAACAAGGGAATCTAGTGATTCTTAATTTATGGGCATCATGGTGTGAGCCGTGTGTGGATGAGCTACCTTTACTGAGTGACTTACACGAAACGTATAAAGACGAAGGCGTCGTAGTCCTCGCCAACAATCTCACAACTCGTGAACGACAAATCGAAAATGCCTTTGAATTTTTGCAGGAACACCCAGTGGAAATGCCTGTACTTATGGATTATGAAGGTGATTTTCTTGACATGTATCCACTGCAAGGGCTGCCGACCACTTATGTGATTGATGAAGATGGCATTATCGCTGACATTATTGTAGGTGAAGTTGATGAGCAAATCATTGAAGCGAGGGTCATGCCTCATATCGAAGAGAAAATGGCAGCCGATGCTTAGTTATTGTTTTTTCGTCGGTGAATGAGTAGCTTCGCACCATTCTTGGACAGTTCGGTAATGTTTTTGATATTTTTTCAACTGATAGAGCACTTGCCAGCTCTTTCCTTGGATGATCACTTGCTTAGGTTGTACGTACACTTTCATCACAAGACCCCCTTGCTCGTTTAGTCCTATCAGTCTTATGCAGGTGAGAGAAGGAATATACGTTAACGTTGGAGGATGACGAGATGACAAACAAAGAAGAAACGATCGCGAAGAAAACGGTATTTGATGGGAAAATCATTCAATTAGAAGTTCATGACGTACAATTACCCGAAGGCAAGAGCGGAGTGAGAGAGGTCGTCAAGCATCCAGGTGCTGTCGCCGTAATTGCTGTGACCGATGACGAGCGGGTGCCTCTCGTGCGCCAATACCGTAAAGCGCCTGAAGAGTCTTTACTAGAAATACCCGCTGGAAAGTGTGAACCGGGCGAACAACCCATCCAGACAGCAGAGAGAGAATTGCTAGAAGAAACAGGATTGCAGGCAGGCTCGCTAACGGAAATTGGCGGCTTTTACACATCGCCAGGTTTCGCTGATGAATTTATTACCGTATTCCTTGCCGAAGATCTCCAACATAAAGAGCAGGCTCTTGATGAAGATGAATACGTTACCGTCGAAATGTGGTCACTGAATCGAGCTTTGAGCGAGGCAATGGAAGGGAAGTTTCGGGATGCAAAAACGGCGTATAGTTTGCTCTATCTAGCAGCGAACAAACACTCTATTATTTCTTCGTCATAAATCTATGAACCTTCTCATACGTTCTAGTAACGGGTAGAGGAGGTTTTTTATCATGAAGTTAAAGCCATTTGTAGAAAGGCAAATCCATATTCATATTTCCGAATATCGATCATTATACGTGTTTTCAGCTGTTCTATTTTTTATGGGCATTATCTTCGGAGCAATTGTCGTTAACAGTCTGAGCTTATCCCAAAAAGAGGATTTGTTCATTTACTTGCAGCAATTTTTTGGACAAGTAGGCGATGGCCAGCTTACCGCTGATGGCGATTTGTTTTGGGAGAGTTTCGTTCATTACATTAAATACATCGGACTCATGTTCGTTCTTGGGTTGTCGGTCATTGGCTCGCCGCTCATCTTGCTTCTATTATTTTTGAAAGGGATCGCGATTGGGTTTACGGTCGGTTTTCTCGTTAATCAGATGGGAATTGAGGGGTTTGTACTTTCCCTTGTCACCGTATTACCCCAGAATATTTTGCTCGTGCCAATCATTATGATCTCTGCTGTTTTATCAGTGGCATTCTCATTGAGATTGATCCGCCAACAGTTCATTAAGACGATTCGCCCAGAACCAATCTTCCCTCACTTTGTTAGGATGTGTATGTTTATGGTTGTCGCAATCGTTGTCATTGTTGGGGCTGCTGCAATTGAAGCATTTGTGTCACCGTCGTTGCTCTCTTATGTGACCGAACAACTCCTTTGAATAACTATTAAATTATAATGATTACAATTTGAAAACGATAATGATTATCGATTAGTATTGACAGTGTTATTTTGAATCATTATAATAACGATAGACATCAAGGGGGGAGATTATGGCTGTGGAAGAGCGTATGACCTTTATAAAGAAGCAGTTGCATTCTCAAAGTTATAAGCTGACACCCCAGCGGGAAGCAACTGTTGAAGTTCTTCTTGAGAATGAAGAAGACCATTTAAGTGCTGAAGATGTTTACTTACTCGTCAAAGATAAAGCCCCAGAAATTGGCCTTGCAACTGTGTACAGAACGTTAGAGCTTTTGAATGAACTTGAGATTGTTGACAAGATTAATTTTGGTGACGGTGTGTCCCGTTACGATTTGCGAAAAGAAGGGGCTGACCATTCGCATCACCATCTCGTCTGCATTCAGTGTGGCGACGTTTCAGAGATTGAAGAAGACCTGCTTGCAGAAGTAGAGACGAAGGTCGAACGAGAATGGAACTTCAAAATAAAAGATCATCGATTAACCTTTCATGGGGTGTGTAATGCTTGTCAGACGAAAGCAGCAGAGCAATCACATCAAAAAGAGACGGTCGGTCAAGAGTAAACCTTATTCGGATCCAGTTCCGGATAAGGTTTTTTGTCGTCTTCAAACGTATAATTCGGACGGTTTTGGGCATAAGATGGTACGAGTCCGAATGTGTACAAAGAGGAGGCAACGACGATGTTTTTACGACTAGAGCTGTTTGGAATGGCCTGAAAATTTTAATTGTTTTTGTGGCATGCACAGCCATGTTTTACTATGGTATCCTGTTTGTAATGGCAGAATACCAAGCGATCATCGATTTGATGAGCCTGAAGGAAATGCAATCAAAGTGTTTGAAAGTGATGTGAGTCAACAACCTTCTTTTCAAGAGAGGTTGTGGCATTTCTGGCAGCGAGGTGAATAAATGGCTGAACAGGCGTTGCTGAACGATCCGATAGAAGATTTTTTACACTATTGTATTGTTGAACGTGGGTTGGCTGACAATACGATAGCAGCATATCGGCGGGATTTGCTTCTTTACGCGCAACATATGAAAGCGGAGTACCATTTTACGCAATGGAACGATGTGCAACGCACTCATATTTTGGATTTTTTTTATACGCTTAAAAATGATGGAAGAACGACGTCTTCCTCGCTCGGGTGTTGTCGTCGGTTAGGGCATTCCACCAGTTTTTACTTCGAGATCGTGTGACAGATCATGATCCATCAGATTTAGTCGAGACACCAAAAGCAGGGAGAAAACTGCCTGTTGTTTTATCGATCAATGAAATTGAGAAACTCATTGGAGCAGCCGATGAGTCGAAAAGCCATTTTCAACTCCGGGATGTTGCGATGCTAGAGCTCATGTACGGGACCGGCATTCGCGTATCCGAACTGTGTGAACTCAGCTTTAAAGATGTTCATTTGGAGATGGGATTTGTCCGCTGTATTGGGAAAGGAAACAAAGAGCGAATCATCCTCTTGGAGAGCCGGCAAAAGTAGCGATCAGTACGTATTTGGATAAAGCAAGACCAGTGATGACGAAAAACGAGTCACATGAATATTTGTTTGTCAACCGAGAAGGTAAACGGTTGAGTCGGCAAGGGTTTTGGAAGCTCCTCAAAAAAACTGTACAACGAGCGGGTATATCAAAAGAAGTGACACCGCACACGTTAAGGCATTCTTTTGCCACACACTTAATTGAAAACGGTGCCGATTTGCGTGTTGTTCAGGAAATGCTAGGGCATGCGGACATTACAACAACGCAAATCTATACGCACATATCGAAAAAACATTTACGCCAAGTGTATGTGGATCATCATCCACGAGCGTAAATTGAACAGAGAGGAAGATTTTTGTGAGTGAACGAAAATACAACCGAGTCTTTTTAGTCGTGATGGATTCTCTTGGCATTGGAAATGCACCCGATGCTTTAGAATACAAAGATGAGGATCGGACACGCTCGGTTCCATTGCACGTGCTGTTGGAGGTCTACGTATCCCAAATTTAAACCAGCTCGGGCTCGGTCACTTAAAAGATGGCCCTGGCTTGGAGCAAGTAGAAACCCCGCTTGGAGATTTTGGCAAAATGAATGAGCTATCCAAAAGCAAAGATACAATGACAGGACATTGGGAACTTATGGGCCTGTTTGTGGACAAGCCATTTCGTACGTTTGAGAACGGATTCCCCGATGCGCTCATCTCCCAATTAGAAGAAGAAACGGGCAGAAAAATTATCGGCAATTGTGTTGCGTCAGGAACGGAGATCATTAAAGAACTTGGTGCTGAACATGTCGACACAGGAGCCTTATCGTTTATACATCCGCGGATTCGGTATTACAAATTGCAGCTCACGAAGAAGTCGTTCCACTAGAAGAGTTGTATGAGATCTGCGAAAAAGCACGAAAGCTCACACTTGATGAGCCGTACATGCTCGGTCGTATTATTGCACGTCCGTTCGTTGGTGAAAAAGGGGCATTTGAAAGAACGTCGAACCGCCATGATTATGCATTGAAACCGTTTCAACCAACCGCTTTGAATGCGCTTGAAGAAGGTGGATTTACATCACAAGCGATCGGAAAGATTGATGATATTTTTGATGGAGAAGGCATAAACGATCGGATGAGAACGTCGTCAAACATGGATGGTATGGATAAGTTAATTGAAGCTACTAATAAATCGTTCACGGGATTATCATTTTTAAACCTTGTCGATTTTGACGCTTTATTTGGGCATCGAAGAGATCCACACGGATATGGTAAGGCGATTGAAGAGTTTGATGAGCGGCTGCCTGAACTGTTTGAGAGCTTAAATGCCGACGACTTACTCATGATTACAGCTGATCACGGCAATGACCCCACGTACCGAGGTACTGATCACACGAGAGAACAAGTGCCGTTGCTCGTTTACCAAAAAGGACAGAACAAGTCAGTTAATTTAGGCACAAGAGATACATTTGCCGATGTTGGTGCGACAATTGCGGACAATTTTGGTGTGAAGATGCCTGAGTATGGGACGAGCTTTTTGGACTTGTTAGGAGGGAATCAACCGTCATGAAGACGACTGCAAAAACGATTGAATACATGAGGTCAAAAACCGATGTTGTACCAGAAGTTGCCATCATTCTCGGATCTGGCCTTGGTGACTTAGGGGACAAGATTGAAGCAGATGCCATCATTCCTTACGAAGAATTGGACGGGTTTCCACGCTCTACTGTGTCCGGTCATGCCGGAAGGTTTGTCATCGGTTCACTAGAAGGAAAATCAGTTATAGCGATGCAAGGGCGGTTTCATTTTTATGAAGGTTATCCGATGAGTGATGTCGTATTGCCTGTTCAAGTGATGGCAGACCTTGGTGCAAAGACGTTAATTGTAAGCAATGCTGCTGGTGGTGTAAATACTAATTTTTCACCAGGAGACTTGATGCTTATCGATGATCATATTAACCATATGCACAGTCATCCACTGATTGGCCCAAATGATGATACAATTGGACCGCGCTTTCCGGATATGTCTTCTGCATACGACCGGGCGTATAAACAACTCGCCAAACAAGAAGCCGAAAAACTGGGACTACAACTAAAAGAAGGCGTGTACGCTGGAACGACGGGTCCGACGTACGAGACGCCAGCAGAAGTTCGGATGTTTCGTACCCTTGGTGCAGACGCTGTTGGTATGAGCACTGTACCCGAAGTGATTGTTGCTGTGCATCGGAACATGCGTGTGCTTGGCATTTCTTGCATTTCAAATGCAGCAGCTGGCATTTTAGATCAACCGCTTAGCCATGAAGAAGTGATTGAAACGACGAACGAAGTCAAAGGGAATTTCTTAACACTTGTACGAGCCATTGTTCGTTCATTATAAATTATAAGTACAGGAGTGATCGTCGTGAGAATGGTAGATTTTATTGCACAAAAGCGAGACGGTGGAGCGCACACCGATGAAGAGATCAAACAATTTATTCGTGAATACACAACGGACATTATCCCTGATTACCAAGCATCGGCTTGGGCGATGAGCGTGTATTTTCAAGGCATGACGAAAAGTGAAAGTGCTGCACTAACGATGGCAATGGCAGACTCTGGTGACAAACTAGACCTTTCGGATATCGAAGGGAAAAAAGTAGACAAGCATTCAACGGGCGGAGTAGGCGATAAAACGACGTTCATTTTATCACCACTTGTTGCTGCAGCAGGTGTGCCGGTTGCAAAAATGTCAGGACGAGGTTTAGGTCACACCGGCGGTACAATTGATAAACTTGAAGCGTTCCCTGGATTCCAAACAGAAATGCAAGTCGAAGACTTTATTGATACAGTAAATGACCACAAACTTGCTCTCGTAGGTCAAACAGGTAACTTGACGCCTGCAGATAAGAAATTATACGCTCGGGATGTGACAGCGACGGTCAATGCGATGCCGCTCATTGCAAGTTCTGTTATGAGCAAAAAAATTGCGGCGGGTGCTGACGGCATCGTTTTGGATGTAAAAGTCGGTAGCGGCGCATTTATGAGTGATATTGAAGCTGCAAGAGAACTTGCTTCTACGATGGTCGATATCGGAAATGAGCTCGGCCGGGAGACGGTTGCGGTACTGTCAGATATGGACCAGCCGTTAGGTGAGATGGTCGGCAATTCATTAGAAGTGAAAGAGGCCATTGACGTATTAAAAGGTGGAGGACCAGAGGATGTTAGGGAGTTGAGCATTCGTTTAGCTGCTCATATGCTCGTTCTCGCTGATCGCGTCAAAGATGTAGAGGAAGGAGAAGCGCTTGCAAAAGATCTTATTCACTCCGGAAAAGCGTTACAAGCATTCAAAGAGTTTGTTGTCCGTCAAGGAGGTCAAGGTGAGCTCGTTGACCGACCAGAAGACTTCTTAACTGCTAAACACGTCATTGAAGTTGTTGCACAGTCGAGCGGTTATGTAAAACAAATGAATGCAGCAAAAATTGGACAAGCTGCCGGACACCTTGGTGCTGGGAGAATGAAAAAAGATGACCCGATTGATCATAGTGTCGGTGTACAAGTAAAGAAAAAGCGTGGCGACTATGTTGAAAAAGGGGAAGCACTTGTGTACTTGCACAGCAATACAGAAGACGTTGCCTCTGTAAAGGCACTTATTCAAGAAAGCTATGAAATGACAGAGGAACGTGTTGAAGCAAGGCCACTTATTTTAGATGAAATGTAGAGAATACCGATCCAAGAAGCATATGCTTCTTGGATTTTTGTTTGTTTAACGTCAAGATAAACCCGCTAATTGAAGTCTATAAAGCTACAAAAGATGTGTATAGAACGCCTCTTCGTTGGTGAAACTAGTAAAAAAAACGGAGGAGCGTAAACACATGATACGTAAAGGGGCACTATTATTTGTTGCAGTTGTTTTGCTGTTCACAAGTGGCGCAAAACCAACACTAGCGGTCGAGGAATCTATGATTGATGATGCAAAGTCTGCCATACTCATTGAAGCAGATACTGGAGAAGTTCTAATGGAGAAAAATGCGGACCAAGCCCTTCCGCCAGCGTCCATGACTAAAATTATGACGATGCTTTTAATTATGGAGGCAATCGACGAAGGCGAATTAGAGTATGAAGATATGGTATCTACTAGCGAAAAAGCAGCATCCATGGGTGGCTCTCAAGTGTTTTTGGAAGTGGGAGAAGAAATGAGTGTTCGCGATATGCTTAAAGCGATCGCTGTAGCTTCTGGTAATGATGCATCGGTTGCCATGGCTGAACATTTGGCAGGGACTGAAGAAGATTTTGTTGAGATGATGAATGATAAAGCGAAGGAACTCGACTTAAAAAATACGACGTTTCATAATACGAACGGCTTGCCTTCAAGTGGTCATGAAACGAGCGCATATGATCTAGCAAAAATTGCAAGAGAGCTGTTAAAGCATGAGGAAATCACAACGTTTACAAGTATTTATGAAGATTATTTACGGCAAGGCACAGAAGATGAATTTTGGCTCGTAAACACGAATCGACTGATTAAGTTTTATGAAGGGATGGACGGGTTAAAGACAGGGTATACGAGCGAATCAAAATACGGATTAACCGCAACTGCCAAGCGTGATGATATGCGCTTAATTGCAGTTGTTATGGGCGCTGAAACTCCGCAAGTGAGAAATAACACGATTACCGATTTAATGAATCATGGTTTTAGTAACTATCAAGTAGAATCGCTGTTTGATAAAGGGGCTGCGGTAACAACTGTTCCTGTTGAGAAAGGCACGAAAAACTCGGTCGTTGGGAAACTGGAAAGTAAAATCAGTCTATTGCTGAAGAAGAATCAAGAATCTGAAGAAGTTGAAGAACGCATCCAAATGAATGATGTGAAAGCGCCAGTTGCCGAGGGCGATACGATTGGAGAATTTCAATTAATTCAAAACGGTGAGCCAGTAGCCTCTTCCAAAATTGTTGCTGCAGAATCGGTAGATAGCGCGTCTTGGTGGGAATTGTTTAAACGCTCAGCGTTAAAGATCATCGGTGTAAACACAGATGATGGGACGATTTCTGACGAATCATGAGCAATGGGAGAAGTTTTGCACTGCTTTTGTCAACTGAAAAGGAAGTCATAAAGTTACGTTGAATGTTATCATGAGACACAATTGATCTATTGCAGTTCAGAGAACGGAGGAGCGGTTATGAGTTTTATGGTGGACATTGAAAAAAGGAATAACATTCTTTGTGTGAGGATTCACGGGGAATTGGATCATCACTCGGCAAGTGAGCTAAGAAGTCGTCGATGCCGAATTGGACGACCCAGCTACTCGCCATATTATTTTAAATGCTGAAGGACTTACGTTTATGGATAGTTCGGGCATTGGTGTCATACTTGGTAGGTACAAGAAATTGCAAGCACGAGATGGAAAGCTCGTCGTTTGCGGTGTAAGCCCACCGGTTCACCGTTTGTTTGAGATGGCAGGGTTATTTAAAGTTCTAAACGTCGAGGAGCGAGAATCACAGGCATTACGGACATTGGGGGAGGCCGTATAAATGAAAAATGAAATGCAAATCCAATTTTCCGCACAAAGTCAAAATGAATCGTTTGCCCGCGTAAGTGTCGGTGCATTTATTGCCCAGCTTGATCCGACTATGGATGAACTAACTGAAATTAAAACGGTTGTTTCTGAAGCCGTCACGAATGCAATTATTCACGGGTATGATGAAAACCCTGCAGGGACTGTCACAATTGCTGTTCATTTAGAAGAAGATGTAATCGCAATTACGGTGATGGATGAAGGGGGCGGAATACCGGATGTGAACCAAGCGAGGGAACCGCTGTATACATCAAAACCCGAGTTGGAACGTTCAGGTATGGGCTTTACCATCATGGAAAACTTCATGGATGAAATGAACATTACGTCTGTCGTTGGTAAAGGAACAACCGTCTACGTCAAGAAACAGCTGTCCAAGAATAAAGTGTTTAATCATTAAGGGGCGTTGTTATGGAGACAAAAACAAAAAAAAGGAAAACAACCTTCCGATGAAACGGTCAGACAATGGATTGAGGATAGTCAAGCAGGCGATCGTACGGCACGAGATCAGCTCGTCGAGAAAAACACACGACTTGTATGGTCTGTCGTTCAGCGCTTTTTAAACCGTGGATATGAAGCAGAAGATTTATTTCAAATCGGCTGCATCGGTTTAATGAAGGCGATTGATAAATTTGATTTAACGTATCAAGTGAAGTTTTCAACATACGCCGTACCGATGATTATCGGAGAGATTCAACGATTTATCCGCGATGATGGCACGGTTAAAGTGAGCCGATCATTAAAAGAATTGAATCACAAAATTCGAAAAGAAAAAGAAGAGTTAACGAAAAAATTAGGGCGCGTTCCGACTTTAAATGAGATTGCCGAATCGTTAGACATCACACCTGAAGATGTTGTATTTGCAAACGAGGCAACACGAACGTTGTCATCTCTTCATGAAACGGTATATGAGAATGAAGGAGATCCGATTACGTTAATGGATCAATTGTCAGACCCAGATGATTCGAAGTGGTTTGAAGAGCTGGCTCTCCGAGATGTGGTCACACATTTGGAAAAAAGGGAAAGATTGATCGTATTCTTACGCTATTACAAAGATCAAACACAATCAGAAGTGGCTGAACGCTCGGTATTTCCCAAGTGCAAGTGTCTAGACTAGAGAAAAAAATATTAGAAAAAATGCGAAAAGAATGGTAGAATGATCTTTGCCTCCAAGGCCCCACATGAATTGTGGAACTTTGGAGGATTTTTGTGCATCGTCATTAAATTTCACATACCGTATTGTTTCATAATCTCTGCATGAATCAAAACGTCTTGAATCATAATAGGAAAGACTAGAGAGAGGATAATGACGATGAGTAAAGTGATTTTTGTCACGGACGGGGATGCAATAGCTGTTAAGGCCGTTCTAGCCGCTACAAAAGTTCTCCACCTCGGGTGTATCATTTTGTCTGGTGGAAATCCCTCTGTGTGCACGTATGAAGATCTTAATAAGGCGATCTTGCACAGTAAGCATGACACGACAGTCGTCATGTTTGATGATGCAGGCACGACGAGCGTTGGACCTGGTGAACGATTAATGAAAAGACTTGTTGAAGAGGGTCACATTCATGTGCTCGGGGCATTGGCTGTTTCTTCAGCAAATCGGTCTGGAGATTGGACGAGGGTCAATGTGTCCATTGACCGTAATGGAAACCTTGTGTCCAATGGGGTCGATAAAGAAGGAATCGAAGAGCTTGATGACCACCGAGTTTACGGAGATACGGTCTACATCTTAGATCAATTGGCTTTACCGATCATCGTGGGTGTAGGTGATTTAGGGAAAATGGGCGGCAAAGATCATCCTCATCACGGCTCACCTGTCACGCAGCGAGCGTTAAACCTAATATTGGAAAGGAGTGGCTAATTCGATGGAAGAAAAATCAAAACGAGAACATACACCGCTCTCGACCAACATTCATAAAAATGAAAAGATCTTCAAACAACGTCTCGGCATGGAAGAAAGTTTTGATGTCGGTGTACGTAAGCTAAATGTATTAGAAAAAGAAATTCAAATCTACTATTGTAACGGACTTACGAATATTGAAAACGTCATAGAAGTGTTAAAAGAGCTCATGCATCTCGATCATTTAGATCCTGAGGCAACGACTGTTCAAGAGACGATCGAAAATCACCTTACTCATTTGCAAGTGGAGTACACGGAAACGATTGAGGATTGTATTTTTTACATGCTTTCTGGTTTGATCTTTATCACGCTAGAAGGGGAAAATCAGGCGTTCGTCGTAGATGTTAGAAATTATCCAGGACGTTCCCCTCAAGAGCCTGATACTGAGCGTGTCGTTCGTGGTGCACGAGACGGGTACACAGAAAACATCATCGAGAACACTGGGCTTACGAGAAGGCACGTTCGTGATGAGAATTTGCGAAATGAAATTATGCAAGTCGGTGTGCGTTCAAAAACCGATATCTGCATTTCCTACA
This sequence comes from Geomicrobium sp. JCM 19037, assembly GCF_000698105.1. NCBI lineage: Bacteria > Bacillati > Bacillota > Bacilli > Caryophanales > Geomicrobium > Geomicrobium sp. JCM 19037. Next base: position 54,687 of record NZ_BAWZ01000003.1, read on the forward strand.
TACACGGAATTGTAGACCCAGACCTTGTAACCATTCTAAAAAAAGAACTTGAGAGTATTGATATTGACGGAATTTCAATGGCTGACAAAACGATCGAGGAGTACATCGTTGACCAAGGGTGGAATCCATTTCCACTCGTCAGATATACGGAACGACCCGATGTAGCATCGACTCACCTTTTAGAAGGTCACATCGTCTTGTTCGTTGATACATCACCGTCTGTCATTATTTTACCGGTTACGTTTTTTCATCATGTACAGCACGCAGAGGAATACCGACAGTCTGCAGCGGTCGGAACGTTTTTGCGCTGGGTAAGGTTTATCGGTATTCTTTCTGCTGTATTAATCGTACCGTTATGGACGTTGCTCGTGTTGCAACCGGATATGATTCCAGAAACACTTAGTTATTTAGGGGTTGAAGAGGAAAACAATGTCCCTTTAATGGCCCAAGTACTCATTGGAGAGTTCGGGATTGAACTGTTGAGAATGGCAGCCATCCACACACCGTCACCTCTTGCGACAGCCCTAGGTCTCGTTGCTGCATTACTTATTGGCGATATAGCGATTCAAGTCGGGCTGTTAACTCCTGAAGTTATTTTGTACATCTCCTTAGGCGCTGTCGGGATTTTTGCAGTTCCGAGTGCGGAGCTTGGCGTTGCTTTAAAGATCTTGAGGATCTTCTTTATCATTGCAACCGGTTTGTTTTTCGCATATGGGTTCGTGTTGTCACTCACGATTGCCTTTATTTGGATGGTACGAATGAAACCGTTTCATAAACCGTATTTATGGCCATTTTTACCGTTTGATCCTGTGGGGATGTGGCAAATTGTTTCGAGAACGACTGTACCAAGTATGAAGTTGCGACCAAAGATTGTGAATCCAAAAGATGTGGTCAAACAAGGGAACAAGTAACAACGCTTCTTTTTGAGAAGTGGAGATGATACAATAATGGGCATGAAATGTAAGAGGTGAGGGCATGTCCAAAAATGTAGAAAAAACCGAACGAACCATCGGAGGCGTGGATGTAGATGAGATCGTTGCCTCTTATGGAACGCCTGTGTATGCATATGACACGGCAATGATCGAAGAGAAGGCAAAAGCATTTAAAGAAGCGTTTGAAACCGCAGGTGTAAGCTATCAAGTGGCATACGCCAGCAAAGCATTTAGTTGTATAGCGATGGTCGAGCTTGCCGACCAGCTTGGTCTTAGTTTAGATGTCGTCTCTGGTGGTGAATTATACACTGCGCAATTGGCAGGCTTCCCACCAGAAAAGATTCATTTTCACGGAAATAACAAAAGCAGACAAGAGATTGTTGAAGCTTTAGAGTCAAATATTGGTTGTTTTGTCGTAGACAATTTCCATGAGCTCGACATGCTATCTGAAGAAAGCAAACGGCTTGGGTGTGTCGCCAACGTACTGTTCCGTGTTACGCCTGGTGTCGAGGCACACACACATGCATATATATCTACCGGTCAGGAAGACTCGAAATTTGGTTTCGATCTTACGGGTGGGCAAGCCTTGGAAGCTGTGAAAAAAGCAACTCATGATGCGAATCTACATGTACTTGGCTTCATTGCCACATTGGATCACAGATTTTTGAGACAGCTGGGTTTAAAGAAGCTGTTCAAGTATTGTACAAACATATTGAGAGTTGGAATGACGAATTCTCCTTTGTGCCTGAAGTAATGAACACAGGCGGAGGGTTTGGCATTCGGTATACGAATGAAGATGACCCGATTCATCCGCAAGCATTCGTCCATGCGGTTGTGAATGAAATCCAATCAGAAAGTGAACGCTTGCAACTTCCAATGCCTGAAATATGGATTGAGCCTGGGCGCTCTCTCGTAGGAGAGGCAGGGACAACCTTATATACGGTCGGTGCAGAGAAACACATTAAAGATGTACGACATTACATTAGTGTTGATGGTGGGATGAGCGATAACATTCGACCAGCACTTTATGATGCGAAATACGAAGCGACGTTGTTTCATCATCGCGATACCGAAGAAATGCGGACGTATGCGATTGCTGGAAAAGCTTGTGAGAGTGGGGATATGCTCATTGACCGTATTCAACTCAAAGAAGCGCAACCTGGGGATGTGTTAGCTGTATATTCTACAGGGGCTTATGGATATTCGATGGCAAGTAACTACAATCGTTTGCCAAAACCACCTGTTGTGTTCATTAAAGACGGCAAACATCAGCTTGTCGTGAGAAGAGAATCTTACAAAGATCTAACACAATACGACTTGCATTTATAAGGCAAAACGAAGAAAACTTGAGGTTCGAGCCTTGCATCTGTATAATAGAACATTATTGACTGAGATTAATTTGCGAAAAACATGGCGTGTCCATGTTTTCGTTTTTTTTGAAACGGGAATAATGTATTGAATGTGATCTCTTGTAAAGAGGGGGAGTAAGGCCGATGCTAGTCAAATACAAATCAGCCTTTAAAAAGATCGCGATGGGGTTATTATCCTATATGCCAGATCTTAAAGATATAAAAACACTAACCGAAACCATTCATCGCTATGAAGAAGATGAGAAGAGCAAGTTGTATTTATGGAAAAAAGACGATGACTTTGTCGGTGTCATCGGGTTCACTGAACAAGCAGACGGAACACGACTTCTGGAGCACGTGTGTGTGAACCCATCATTTCGTTCCGAAGGTATTGGTGTGAAAATGGTGTGTACCCTGGAAGACCGTTTAGATGCGAAGTTCATCGGAAACGAAAGTACAGAGCCATTTCTAAACAATTGCCAAAGCCATCGTACAAATTTAGAAACGTAACTATAAAAGCTCCCCGTTGCGTATGTAAACGAGGAGCTTTTCCGATGGAGGAATGCACATGGAGCCTTATCATGTGAAGCTGCAAGGATTTGAAGGTCCCCTAGATCTGTTGTTGCACCTTGTCCAACAAGCTGAAGTTGATTTATATGACATACCGGTCGCTGAAATTACCGCTCAATATATGAAATACATACGTGCTATGAGGCAGCTGGAGTTGGATGTTGCGAGTGAATATCTTGTTATGGCTTCAACACTCTTAGCGATCAAAAGTAAGATGTTATTGCCAAAACCTGACTTGTACGACGAACAATTCGAAGACGAAGAGTGGCTTGAAGAGGATCCAAGAGAAGAATTAGCAGAGCAACTTGTGTTGTACCGAAAATATAAAGAAGCGTCCCAACATCTGAAAGAAAAAGAGATGGAACGGGCCAAATTATATAGCAAGTCGCCAACAGATGTTGACATTGACGTGTCTGAAACCGAGCAAACAAATGACCCGTTAGATGTATCAATGACCGACCTCATTCAAGCCTTTCAACGGATGAATCAACGCATTCGATTTGAGAAGCCAAGAGAGACAACAATGCAGGCAGAAGAATGGACGATTGAAGAGAAAATGAACACGATTGTATCACGTATTTCTGAAGTGCATATGCGTGTATCTTTTCAAGAGACATTTACAAACGGACCGGTGAATGAACAGGTCACAACTTTTATTGCGCTATTACAACTCATGAAAGATGGACGCGTATCTTGTTACCAAGACGATAATTTTTCCGATATTTATATTGAAAGGCGGATTGTGTAGCATGGAGCAAGATCTCACAGGTATTGTAGAGACGATTCTTTACATCAGTGGTGACGAAGGGCTAGATACGCTCCGTTTAGCTGAGTCATTAGAAACCAATCAATCGAGAATTGTTAGCGAGTTAAAACGGTTGCAACAAGAATATGAAGAGCAAGCAAAAACTCTACAAATTGTTCAAGTAGGCGAAACGTTTAAGCTGACGACACGACCGGAATTTTCTCTTTATGTTGAGAAATACGCAAAGCCACCAGAACGATCCGTACTGTCTCAAGCGGCGCTTGAGTCGTTGGCGATTGTTGCTTATCGACAACCAGTAACCCGGCTTGATGTAGAAGAGGTGCGCGGGTTAAAGCAGACCGGGCATTACATACATTAGTGAACAGAGGGCTCATTGAGGAAGCGGTAGAGTAAAAGGTGCAGGCAGGGCGATATTATATCAAACGACGACGCGCTTTCTTGATGTGTTTCATCTCGAATCGTTAGAGTCGCTACCAAAGATTGATGAATCGGCAAGTGATGAAGGGGAAGAACAGATGGATCTGTTTCTTACCAACTATAAAGAACAACTTGATGACGAAAAAGACTGAACCTACCCTGGTCAGTCTTTTTTTTTGAGGAAATGTTTGCTATGTATTGAAGAAGTTTGTTCACAAATAATAACAGAAATGAGTGATAGAAAGGTTTGATGTTATGCGTGTGTCACGCGTGCTATCAACAACCGTTGCCGTTGCACTGTGTCTCATGATGAGTGCGTGCACAAACGACAGTGAAGAAAGCGGGGAAAGTGCAATCTCCCATCATACCGAGCACCCTCACATCGTCGACTTGACGAATTCCCCTCATGAAAATGCGACACCAGCAAAAGAGCAACAGCTCGCTGACGCAGCGAAAGAAGCAATTTCTGAAATGGAACATATTACGGAAGTTCACGCTGTTTCTTTGGAGAATCATGTATTCATTTCCGCAGCAGTGGAGCACCATGCAAGGTGGAATTTAAAAGATGTACAAAAACAAGCCGAAACCGAGCTCGAAGAACAGTTGCCTCCTGATGCAGATGTACACTTTTCTACGGATCTGAAAGCTTTTAAGGAGCTTAAGAACTTAGAAGAAGACATTGTTGAACAGAAAGTAGACGGATGGCATTTGCATGAACGGTTACTAAAAATAAAAGAATTCATGAAGCCGGTTTGAAAGGGGCGTAAATGATATGGAAGATAAGCAAACGAACGAATCAATGGAAAAGGAAGCCTACCAAAAAGTAGCCAGCCGGTTGGAGCCTAAACGCCCGATCTTCCTCAATTGTGTGAAAGCATTTTTCGTAGGAGGGTTCATTTGTGTAATCGGTCAGTGCATATCATTATTTTATTTGACGTTTTTCAATTTTAGTGAAGCGACCGTTGGCGCACCTACAGTCGCTACATTGATTTTTATTTCAGTGTTATTAACTGGGTTTGGTGTGTATGACAAATTATCCCAATTTTCCGGTGCGGGTACAGCCGTTCCTGTTACAGGATTTGCAAACTCGATGGCTTCAACAGCCATTGAATATAAGACTGAAGGATATGTTCTCGGTGTGGGTGGTAATATGTTTAAGCTTGCTGGTTCAGTCATTGTGTTTGGTACTGTCGCCGCTTTCGTTATTGGTGTAATTTATACGATTGCCACACAGCAATGGGGGGGAATGTAGTGTTTACAGGACAGAGAAGTTTTTCCTATCCAACATCTCCTTGTATCCTCTCTACAGGCGTGGTGGCGGGGCCTGCAGAGGCTAAAGGCCGCTTCGTCAAACCTTTGATAAAGTGTACGACGACTTGTGGATGAATGAAGACAGTTTCGAACAAGCGCAAAAAAAGCTCATGGAGGAAGCGTGCCAACAAGCAATTAAAAAAGCTGGAAAAACGCCCGAAGACATTGCCTTTCTTTTTGGAGGGGACTTGATTAATCAAATTACCGGAACAAGTTTTGCTTCTAGAACACTTGGGATTCCGTACTTTGGATTGTTTGGTGCGTGTTCAACATCAATGGAAGCTTTGGCTTTGGCGGCACTCACCGTTGAGCAAGGGGCATCCCCGGTTCTTGCCGGTACCGCAAGTCATTACGGCGCCATAGAAAAACAGTTTCGATATCCAATTGAATACGGAGCGCAACGCCCCCCAACGTCACAACGAACTGTTACAGCAGGAGGAGCTGCTGTTGTCGCTTCTGAAGGCTCGGACATTGTCGTCACGAAAGCGACGATCGGAAAAGTCGTGGACAATGGCATTAAAGACCCCTTTAACATGGGGGCAGCGATGGCCCCTGCAGCGGTTGATACAATTCAAGCACATTTCCAAGATTTTGGGATTGATGAGAGTGCTTATGATTTAATATTGACAGGCGACCTCGGTCAACTAGGACGTTCAATCGCACTCGAATGGTTTCGGCAACAAGGTGTACATTTGGCTGAAAGCAAGTTTCAAGATTGCGGATTGATGATCTATGACGACGAACCTGAAGCGATGTCTGGAGCGAGTGGTACAGGATGTTCAGCTTCAGTCGTTTTCGGCAAAATCCTTCAAGACATGGAAAAAGGGGTGTATAACCGTATCCTTGTTTGTGCAACAGGTGCGTTATTATCCCCGCTTACGTTCCAGCAAAAAGAATCGATCCCTTGTATCGCTCATGCGGTTGCAATTGAGAAGAGAGGGGGATAACTCATGATCTTTCTCTGGGCGTTTATCGTTGGTGGAATCATCTGTGTGTGTGGTCAGTTGTTAATGGACGGACTGAAACTTACGCCAGCACATACGATGGCTACTTTGGTTGTTGTCGGAGCAATACTCGATGGAATTGGTGTTTACGAACGACTGATCGACTTTGCTGGTGCCGGGGCAACCGTTCCGATTACAAGCTTTGGCAATCAGCTCGTTCACGGTGCATTAGCCGAAGCCGATAGAACAGGACTCATTGGTGTCGTGACCGGGATCTTTCAGATTACAAGTGCAGGTATTTCTGCCGCCATCATTTTTTCATTTTTAGCGGCACTCGTATTTCGTCCGAAAGGATAACAGCACACTGAATAACACGCGTTCCGATTTCAGGAAGGCGTGTTGTTTTTGATGGGTGAGAACGGTTAGTGAATGCAATGTCTTCTGCGCTGCTGAAGAAGAGTGGACGTCATTCAATCCTGGTTTCTACACGGACGCTGCTCATATTTTGAAAGTGAACGTTTGGGAGTGAAATAGCCCTCGAACCTAGTAGATCACCATAGTGCACGTGCGCGGAAACGTAACGAGCTAGGGGAGAATAATGACTTTTTCTTGACCAACCGTCACAAAAATCAGTTTTTGTGACGATTGGAGCCTCTCTATAGAGCCTTAGCGAACTGAGGTGCGGCTACTAGCCACCGGATGTCGCCCTTGTACTCTGGAGTGTAAAGAAAACACGGTGGATGTTGCATCTTTTAAATCTGTGCACGCTTACACACCGAACATTTCTCCTGCCTCCCGTCTTCCTGTCACCTCAATACGCGCGGAAATCACCTTTTTAAAGATCAAAGAAAAGTTAATGATGAATAGACGTTCGGGTCAGTTCCCCGTTTTGTGTCGTAATAACGACATTGCCATTTGTATGTATTTCCGCATAATAGACGTCCTTTAGTCGTTTAATGCCCCGACGGGCGAGCAGCTCGAGCAAGTCTCGTTCGTTCATTGAAAAGCGCATTGCATTTTCATCTTCGAACTGGCCATCTAAGATTAAGGGATATGAAAGGTTTGATGGGTTGTTTGGGAGATTCATGTCTTCTTTCGTCACAGGTTGCGCATGTTCTTCTTTCATCACGCTCAGTTGACCGTTTGCTTCAATGATGGCGTATTGCACTTCTTGGAAGTAGAAAACATTTTTGTCACGAAGCATACAAATCACATTGTCGATGGAATATTGTATTGAGCGAATGTTATTTGGTAGAAACTTCCCATGAACCATCACGACTGTTGGGGCAAAAGTTACTTTCTTACCGAACTTCGGATAGCGAAGGGAAAGGTTTGTCCATATTTTCTGTAAAGCAGCGATAGCGATGATCGCAAAGACGGTATGGAAATGAGGAACGGAAGGGTCGGCTATATCAGCACCGGTAACGGAAGCGAGTGTAATGATAATCAAATAATCGAATACGGGAAGTTCACCGATGGATCGTTTGCCCATGAATAGCGTAATGATGAGAAGCAACGGCAAGATCGTAATAATTCGAGAAAGAACGATGATCGTTTCTGAAAATATATTTTCCATCTCAAACTCCCTCTCTATAAAACGATGTCTATCCTATCGTTCCTTTTAATTGCATTTTCATTCTTCGTTCATACTTTGGCCAAGCCTGCATACATTTTCATTAACAGTAGCGGTCGTGAGGACGGCAGGAGGTCGTAACATGAAGCGTCGGTTATTCCAAGTGATTTTAGTTTGTGTAGGGATGTTGTTCGTGAGTGCAGAAGCGACAGCTGAACAAGCGGAAGAAGCCCCATTTTCAGTATCCGCGGAAGGGGCAATTCTTATTGAGGTTGAATCGGGTCGCGTGTTATATGAAAAGGATGCTGAAAGTGAAAAGCGGATTGCAAGTATTACAAAGATCATGACAGCGATGATTGCGGTAGAACAAGGAAACTTAGATGATGTCGTGACTGTATCAACGAATGCTGAAGGTACTGAAGGGTCGTCTTTGTACCTTCGTGCAGGGGAGAAAGTAACCCTTCGTGACTTGGTTTATGGGCTTATGTTAAGGTCTGGCAATGATAGCGCCGTTGCGATTGCTGAACATATCGGGGGAAGTGTCGAAGGATTCGTATATTTAATGAATGACCAAGTTAGAAGGCTCGGGTTACAGCACACAACGTTTGCAAACCCCCACGGTTTGGATGATCATGAGGAGCATTACTCAAGTGCTCATGATATGGCAATCATTATGCAAGCCGCCATGCAATCGGACGAGTTTCGTGATATATCGGGAACAGAAGTTCACCGAGCGCCGAATGAGAATGAGTCATGGGACCGTGTATGGAAAAACAAAAACCGGTTGTTAACTGAAAGATATGAATATAGTACGGGGGGAAAAACCGGGTTCACGAAGCGCGCTCGTCGAACACTCGTTTCTTCAGCGGAAAAAGATGGAATGGAACTGATTGCGGTCACACTGAATGCCCCTTCTGATTGGGACGATCACATTCGGATGTTTGAATACGGTTTTGATACGTATCAAATGAAAACACTCGTAAAAGAAGGCCCAATAAGTCGGCAACATCAGCTTTCCGATGAATCGATGGATTATGAAGTGCACGACCAAATTGATTTTCCTCTGACAGATGAAGAGATACCTAGAGTTGTACCAAGAATTAAACCGATCGACCAAACGTCTGAAGACCCTCATGCTGCGGACATACGCTTCATGCTCGACGGTGAAGTCATTACCCAAGCGCCGCTTTTTAGACCGCTTGCAGAAGAGCCCGCTGCTTCTTGGTGGGATCGCTTGAAGTCGAGGATTCAACAGATGTTGAGGTGAGCAGATGATTAATTGGATATGGATGAGTATGTTGATCATAGGCCTAGTATTTGCGGTGTTCACTGGTAGGATGGAAGAAGTGAACGCGGCCGTTTTTGAAGGGGCAGAACAAGCGGTGACGCTCTGTTTTGGCTCATAAGCATCCTCGTATTTTGGCTTGGAATGATGCGAATTGCCGAAGAAGGTGGATTGCTTTTATTTCTTTCAAAACGACTATCACCCGTCGTCGGTAAGCTTTTTCCTGAAGTGCCAAAAGATCATCCAGCGATGGGCTATATTTTGTCAAACATGACCGCCAATTTCTTTGGGTTAGGCAATGCAGCGACACCGATGGGCATTAAAGCGATGGAAGAACTAAAAAAGTTAAATGGAAACACGGACGAGGCAAGTCGTTCCATGATTACTTTTCTTGCAATTAATACGGCAAGCATTACGCTCATTCCAACGACAGTCATCGCTATTCGCATGACGTACGGTTCTGCAAACCCCGGTGAAATTATTGGTACGACCATTGCCGCAACCATTGTAGGAGCAACAAGTGCGATCCTTATTGACCGTTATTTTCATTGGCGTCGGACACGGCTAGGAGGGTGAGGTAACAGATGTATATCCTTTCAGTCATTTCAATGTATCTCATCCCCGCTTTACTATTTACAATCCTTGTCGTGGCCATTTACAAGAAGGTGCCAGCATATGAAACATTCGTAGAAGGCGCAAAAGATGGCTTCCAACTTGCCATCTCCATCATTCCTCCTCTCGTCGGCATGTTAGTTGCCATCTCTGTGTTTCGAGCGTCAGGGGCATTAGATTTCTTGCTATCAGCATCCAACCTGTGCTTGCATTCGTTGGTGTCCCTGCAGATATTGTTCCGCTAGCGATTATGCGTCCATTATCAGGCACAGGAGCTTTAGGCATTATGAGCGATTTAATTCGTGTGCACGGCCCTGACTCTTTCATCGGTCGTTTAGCTTCCACGATGCAAGGAAGCACCGACACGACCCTCTATGTCATTACTGTTTATTTCGGTGCAGTCGGCATTAAGAAAATTGGTGATGCATTAAAAGTCGGTTTACTCGCTGATATTTGTGGACTATGTGCAGCAATTTTCTTCGTTATGCTCGTGTTTGGTAATATGTAATCGTCGCCGACCCTAGGGTCGGCTTTTTTACGGAAGATTTGCACTGTTTCCCATTCAACGCCGTCGCTTGTGAAAACAAGAAATGAGGCGTATGATAAAATGGAACTTTAGCTTTAGTAAAGCAAGATTTTAGAACTTGGGGTGAAAAGATGGAACGCTTGCAAAAAGTAATCGCTCAAGCAGGCATCACATCAAGGCGAAAAGCCGAAACGTTAATTACGGAAGGTCGCGTAAAAGTAAACGGAGATGTGGTCAAAGAATTAGGAACGAAAGTATCTGCGAAAGCAGAAATAGAGGTAGATGGTGTGCTCATTACAAAAGAAGCACCTGTTTATTATCTGCTCTATAAACCGAGAAAAGTAATATCAGCAGTAAGTGATGACAAAGACCGGCAAGTGGTGACCGATCTCATTAACGACGTCGAACAACGAATTTTTCCTGTCGGACGACTTGATTACGATACGTCTGGCATCCTTCTCTTAACTAATGATGGTGAATTCTCAAACTTAATGATGCACCCAAAAAGCAAAATCAAAAAAACGTATATTGCTAAAGTACAAGGGAAGCCTTCTAAAGATACGCTAAAAAAGCTAGCGTCTGGTGTGACACTTGAAGATGGGAAAACATTACCGGCAAAAGCATCATTCAAGTCTGGAAATAAGCAAAACGACACGTCCATCATTGAGCTAGTCATTACAGAAGGAAGAAATCACCAAGTTAGACGTATGCTTGAAGCTGTCGGACATCCCGTTTTAAAGTTAAAAAGAGAGCACTATTCTTTTCTAACATTAGATAAGTTAAATCCCGGAGATTACCGACCATTAAAACCATATGAAGTCGCCAGACTTCGTGAAATGGCTGTCACATAAACGTCATAAAAACTAGCGAAAAAAGGCGGTACGACAGGGTTTTTGTAGGTATAATATTCCTTGGGATATTCGCCATCTCGAGTCTGAACGAGGTGATTATTTGGAACAGGTGAAATGTGAATGCGGCCACACGAATCCTTACGGTACAGAAGTATGTGCGTCGTGCGGTAAACCGCTTACAGGTGATAACAAGGAACTATTAAACATGCGGTATGAAGGCGCTGCCAGAAGGTCGCAAACGTATAACCGCTCAATGATTGACAAGATATGGAATTTCTTTTCTTCAGTAAAAGTAGGGATATCCATTATTGTCATTTTGCTGTTTGCGTCTGCGATCGGTACAATCTTCCCACAAGAATTATTTATTCCACCAGGGGAAGATGCAGCAACGTTCTATTATGATGAATACGGTTGGGCAGGGGAATTATATTACATGCTCGGCTTCCACAACTTGTATGGATCATGGTGGTACATGCTTTTAATCGCCGCTCTCGGTGTATCGATTTTAATTGCAAGTATTGATCGCTTTTTCCCATTATACAAAGCGCTTAAGTCACAACGGGTAACCCGGCATCATAATTTTATGAAACGTCAAAGAGTATTTGGTACAAGCGCTGTAGAAGATGCGGATGAAACGATGAACAAGGCAAAAGGGCTTCTAAAGAAGAAGCGTTACAACATCTTCGAAGAAAATGGCAATATCCTAGCTGAAAAAAGCCGTTGGGCACGTTGGGGTCCTTATGTCAATCACATCGGTCTTATCATCTTTCTTGTCGGGGCAATGCTACGGTTCTTTCCAGGCATGTACATTGACGAAAACATGTGGGTTCGTGAAGGAGAGACGGTGCCAATTCCAGGAACTTCCGAAGAATACTACTTAGAGAACAAACAATTTGATTTGGAATTATACGATGAAGCCGATGAGCGTTTTCAAGGTGTAATGGAAGGCTCGGATGCAGAACATATTGAGACGTTCCGAACGCACTCGTCGCTCTATCTTGCACAAGAAGATACGACTGTTGGTGCTGAACGTGAGCTAGACTTGCTTTCTGAAGATGAGATTGAAGTGAATCAACCACTCTATTTTGATAGTTACTCCATCTACCAACTGGATTACAAATTGAATGAGCTCAAAGCGATGACATTTGATGTTGAAGATCAAGAGAGTGGTGAAGCGGCAGGGACATTTACGGTAGACTTGAATAACCCCGAAGACTATTATGAGCTCGACAACGGTGATCAAGTGTACATTTATGATTATTTTGCAAACTTCATGATTAATGACGAGGGTGTTCCGACAACCGAGAATAATGTGCCTGATAATCCGGCCTTTATTTTCCAAACAGAAAATGACGCTGGCGAAGAAGAACTAACATTTATTCGGATTCAACGGAACTTCGAAATTCGTGATGAAGAAGATGATCCCCACCAGTACGCCTTTTCATTTGCAGGCATTGACACGAATCACGTCACTGGACTCAAAGTGCGAAAAGATTTAACGCTCCCGTTCTTAATTGTCGGAGGTTCTATTTTCTTAATTGGTTTAGTTCAAGGGTCTTATTGGCCGCACCGAAGAATTTGGCTTCAACGTGACGCTGATCAAAACATTATGATCGCAGCTCACACGAATAAAAACTGGGAGTCCATTAAAAAAGAAATTCGTGAACTCGCACAAGAGACCGAACTTGAAGAACCACTCGATCAAACAGATAAAGAGTATGAAGAGGAATACGAGGAAAGAGATCGATTATAAAAGGCAGTGATTGACGATAAGGTCAATGACTAGGAGGTACCTGTATGAATTCATTAGCAGAGTTGAGTAGTAATCTGCTGTACATTGCGTTTGTCTTCTACTTAATCGCGACCATTTGTTATGCGGTTTCGGTTACAGGAAGAAAATTCCGCAATAAAGAAGGTGAATTTAAAAACAATCGCTGGGGTACATGGGGTTACATTGCGACAATTATTGCGGTTGTATTTGCCTTTAGTTATTTCTTTACACGCTGGGCTGCAGGTGGACATGCGCCTGTAAGTAACATGTTTGAATATACAGCGTTTCTAGCGATTTGCATTAGTTTGGCGTTTGTTATCATTAACGGCATTTACAAGTCTAACGTTCTCGGACTGTTCACCATTCCGATCGTTATGCTAATCATTGCCTATGCATCTGTATTTTCTACAGATATTGCGCCTCTAGTTCCGTCCTTACAATCAAACTGGCTTGCGTTGCACGTCATCACGACGGCCGTTGCTCAAGGAATTTTGGCTGTCAGCTTTGGTGCGGGTCTAGTATATCTCGTTCGTACGTTAGACCTTAGTGGCAAGAAGATGACGAAGCGAACGTTCGGTATAGAATTTATTATGTATACGTTGCTCTCAGCACTTGCTTTCGTCATTGTTACGAATGTGTTTGAAGCAGTTAACTATGAAGCCGAGTTTATGTATATTAACGAGTATGGAGAAGAAGCAGAGAAATTGTATGAGCTTCCTGCCATTGTGGGCCCTAACGAAGGGGTACTTCTCACCGAAGATCGTATGTCACCGCTTGTAAACATGCCAGATTGGATTATTAGTGAAGATTTAAACACTGTCATCTGGCATTCGGTAGTGGTTTCGTGCTTTATTGGATCATTCGACTTATCGGTAAAAACCGTCGCATTAGTGCAATGCTGCAACCATTACTTAAAGGGGTTAAGCCACAAACTGTGGACGAGTTAAGTTACCGAGCCATTGCCATTGGTTTTCCATTGTTCGCTCTTGGTGGACTCGCATTTGCAATGATCTATGCACAAATTGCATGGACAAGGTTCTGGGGCTGGGACCCTAAAGAAGTGTGGGCGCTCATTACGTTCTTCTTCTATGCCGCGTACTTACATTTGCGGTTGTCTAGAAACTGGCACGGAGAACGTTCTGCTTGGCTCGCCGTTATCGGTTTTGCCATCATTATGTTTAACCTCATCTTTGTTAACCTCGTGATTGCAGGTTTGCACTCGTACGCGTAGAGGGAATCGGATGAGAAAAGAATCAAATGGAAGGGGCGTTCATATCGATCGTCCCTTTCTTGTATAACGTTTCTAACTGGATGTGTGAAGGAGGAAGTAACATGGACCATGAAGTGAAAATTCTAGTAGTAGATGACGAGGATCGCATTCGCAGGTTACTGAAGATGTATCTTGAAAGAGAGCATTACATCGTTGAAGAAGCAGAAAATGGTGAAATAGCTTTGCAACTTGCAAAAGAACAAGATTATGATCTAATATTGCTTGATTTAATGATGCCTGGCATGGATGGGATTGAAGTGTTGCAACAACTGCGTAAAGAAAAGGCGACGCCAGTAGCCATTCTTACCGCTAAGGCGAAGAAGCCAACCGTGTGCAAGGGTTTGAGGAAGGAACGGATGATTATATCGTCAAACCATTCAGCCCTAGAGAAGTCATTTTACGTGTGAAAGCACTATTGCGTAGAACGTCATCAACACGGTATTTACAAACGAACACACAAACGAAAAACATTCTTGCTTTTGATCATATTACGATTGACCACGATGCTCACCGGGTAAGTGTTCAAAATGAAGAAGTATCGCTCACCCCAAAAGAGTACGAGTTGTTGCATTATTTGGCAAGCTCCCCTGATAAAGTGTTTTCTAGAGAAAAGCTACTCAAAGACGTTTGGAAATATGAATTCTTTGGGGACCTTCGGACGGTGGATACCCATGTAAAGCGTCTTCGTGAGAAGCTCAACAGCATCTCGACAGAAGCGGGAGATATGATTACGACGGTGTGGGGAATCGGTTACAAATTTGAAAACGTGAAGCAAAAGCAATGATTTGGAGGAGTATCGTCGGAAAACTGTGGATGACCATTCTCCTTCTTGTTACGGTCGTCCTAGGGATTTTAGGTATACTCCTTTATCAGTTTTTCGAAAACTTTCACCTCTCACAAATGGAAGATGGCCTAAGCAATCATGCTTCGTATATTGTTTCAACAATTGAGCAAGGCGAAGGCCAGCCCCAATCTTTTCGCTCAGTCAGGCAACTAGAGCGAACTCACGGAATGAAGATTGTCATTTTTAGGGATGAGGTGCCGTATTGGACGACGGATGCGACGCTTGCTGAAGGGCAGTACATCCCTCCGTTGTTCTTTTCCAATCATGACAGTTTCCAGCCAGTTTTTGCTGGAGAAGATCGTGTCATTAGTCGCGTTTCCTACGAATCTCAATACAGTGGCGACCCATCAGAATACATCGTCGTCGGCGCCCCGGCATCTACAGAGTCTGAGAACTATTCCATTTTCTTATACAATTCTTTAGAGTTGATGCAGGAGTCAACCGATGAAACGAAACGATTAATTTTATTAGCAGCAGCGATTGGACTCGTGTTGACTACATTTTTTGCGTTTTTCCTTTCAAGTCGGGTAACGGCACCTTTGCGAAAAATGCGGCAAGTGACATTAGAAGTTGCGAAAGGCAAGTTTGATACGTCTGTGCCAATGCTCACACACGATGAGATTGGTCAATTGGCAATTGCTTTTAATCGGATGCGTAGACAGTTAAATAATAATATCAATGCTCTCAATCAAGAAAAAGAGCAGCTTACGAGAATTCTCAGCAGTATGGCTGATGGGGTCATAACATTAAACCGTCGCGGGGATATGATGGTGACGAATCCGCCTGCAGAACGGTTTTTAGAAGCGTTCATGTATGAAGATCACGAAAAGACGACACGTTTGCCAGACCGTTTGGATGCGTTGTTTAAAAAAAGTCGTCACTCAAGAGCAAGAGCAATGGGTAGAAGTGACGGTTCAAGGCAGAACGTATGCGTCTCTTATGACGCCTTTATATGATCAATCTCACGTACGCGGAGTTGTGCTCGTCATTCGTGATATGACAGAAGAGCGTCAACACGATAAACTGCGAAAAGACTTTATTGCCAACGTTTCTCATGAACTACGCACACCCATATCCATGCTTCAAGGGTATAGCGAAGCGTTAATGGACGGTGTGGCTGAAACAGACAAAGAGAAAGATGAAATCACTCAGATTATTTACGATGAATCCTTGCGAATGGGTCGACTCGTTAATGAACTTTTAGATATTGCTCGAATGGAGTCTGGGCATCTAACGTTGGAGAAACAAGACATTGAAATTGTCGAATTGGCAAGAAAAGTGATGGCCAAGTTCAATAAAATGGCTGAGGAAGCAAATGTAACATTGCGATTTGTCTCTCCTGACCCACCCATCCAATTGCATGCTGATCCCGATCGGCTAGAACAAGTGTTAACAAACCTTCTCTCAAATGCAGTAAGACATACAGCCGAAGGTGGAGAGATCGTGTGTAAGATTACGGATGTGGACAGCGCGGTAAGGTTTGAAGTGATTGATACGGGTAGTGGTATTCCTGAAAGCGACCTTCCGTTCGTATTTGAACGCTTTTACAAAGCAGATAAAGCGAGAACAAGAGGCAACGCTGGAACAGGGTTAGGTCTAGCGATTGTGAAAAACATTGTGGACGGTCACGGTGGCGATATTGTCGTACAAAGTAAAGAAGGAAAAGGGACGACGTTTACGATGACGCTATACAAGCCATAAGTAAAAAGAGGAGGTCAATGATCGATGCGAATCTACACACGAGGCGGAGACGAAGGCAAAACAAGTGTAATCGGTGGACGTCGAAAAAAGCACGACCAACGAATCGTCGCTTATGGGAGCATCGATGAAGTGAACAGCTTTGTTGCGAAGGCACGCCACTCCGTTGCAAAAAAGAGGGAACTTCATAAGCTAGAGAGCGAACTCCTCGTCATTCAACACGAACTTTTTGATTGCGGGAGTGATCTTGCAACGGTGAAGCCGACCCGACATATAAAGTAACAGAAAGAAATGCCGCTCAATTAGAAGAGTGGATTGACCATTGGACGAGTCTTTCCCCTGAAATTGAACGATTTATTTTACCTGGAGGCAGTGAAGCGTCAGCGGATTTACACGTTTGCAGAACGGAAACGAGGAGAGCAGAACGTGAAGTGGCTGCACTTGCTGAAATCGAAACGATTCATATGCCCGTACTTGCTTATATGAATCGACTGTCAGATTATTTCTTTACTGTTGCCAGATTCGTTAACCATTCACTCGATGTTGCCGATATTCCATATGAGAGAAGTGCAATCGTGTTTAAAGACTAATGATTCATGCCTGCGCTGCATATACATCACTGGTGAAGAGTGTGTTGTAGAGGAGCTGCATGAGGTGCTGGATTATGTAAAAAGAATGTGTGTAGTGTTTGTTTTTGCATCAATACTTTTGTCTTTGTTGAATTTCTTTGTGCTACTCATTGAAGAGCCAGAGTTTAGTCACATCTCGACTGAAGTATCGGTAGGGAAAACGACGATTAATGATGCAAGTTTGGTTAAAAGTATAGTAAACGAGTAAAAGTACGAGAGGAGTCAGAGTGGATGGAAGCCCAGAACATGCCGGCTGCAATGCTTCGCTGGTTAAATGATCAGGAGAAAAACAGCGAAGAAGCGTGGCTATTAATTCTATTCCGTTCTGTACTCACGATGATTCGTCATCAACAACCGGTTCGTTTAGACACAGATGGCTTATTGACTGCATCCTTTTGGAAACACATCGAAGCACGATTAGAGTATTCGTTGCTCGAGCATAAAAAGCCAAAGGCTGTAAACTTATATCGATTTTTCCATCGCGTCGCAGATCAAGAAAAGTGGCTACTCCTGACAAGCGAGCATGCCTGTTTGACAGAAGAAGGGGAGCGGTTTTTATCGCAGAAAAAGGAAACACAACTGGCTGTGATTCTGTATCACTTCTTTCCTGAACCGTAAAAACGTATATGTTCAACAAAAAAGGACTCCGCAAAGGAGCCCTTTTTGTATCGTTAAAAAGAAAATCATAACTCGATAAGGTCAGCTGCTAGGATGGCATCGATTGATAATAAATCACGAAGGGCGGCGTCAGGGACTTCTTTATCGACAGACAGCATCATAATTGCATCTCCGCCTTCTTCTTTTCTTCCTACTTGCATCGTTGCTATATTTAACCCGTGTTCTCCAATCAATTGTCCCATTTCCCCAATAACACCTGGCTGGTCGTTATGACGAATATAGAGAAGATGACCTGAAGGAAACAAGTCAACGTTAAATTCATTGATGCGTACGATTCGTGGTCCGTATGCATCGATATGTGTTCCTCGAACAAGAAACTCTCCAGCTGTGCCTGAAATGTTAGCTTCTACGATATTTGCATAACCGTGCGCATCTGAGCTGTGGATTTCACTATATGAAATTCCCCGCTCTTTTGCAATCACCCCTGCGTTCACTTCATTGACCCCTGCGTCTACTCTTGGCGACAAGAACCCAGCCATAAAGCTTCTCGTGAGGACCGAAGTTTCTTCGTTAGCAATCGTTCCACTAAATGTTACATCAATATGCTTCACCGCTGTTTTCACACATTGTGACGCGAAGTGTCCCATCAGTTTTGTAAGGTTGTAATACGGTTTAATTTTGTCATACAAGTCTTCTGAAATTGCCGGTAAGTTCAAAGAATGAATGGCTGGCGCACCTTGCAAGACGTGTACAATTTCCTCAGAAACTTGTGAGGCGACGCTTTCTTGGGCTTCAACTGTAGAGGCCGCAATATGAGGTGTTGCCACGACCTCTTTCAAGGAAATTAATTCATAATGGTCGGTCGGCTCGTTTTCAAAAACATCGAGTGCAGCCCCTCGAATATGACCCGATTCAATCGCTTTACGCAATGCTTCTTCATCAATGATGCCGCCCCGGGCACAGTTAAGAAGCAACACACCTTTCTTCGTTTTCGCGAGGTTCTTCTCACCAAGTAACCCTTTTGTTTCTTTTGTAAGAGGGGTATGTACTGTGATGACATCGGCATCTTGCAAGAGGTCATCAAACGTGACGAGGGACACCCCGGCCTTTTTTGCTCGTTCTGGCGTTAAAAAAGGATCAAATACGATGACGTTCATTTGGAACGCGGACGCTCGTTTTGAAAGTTCTGAACCAATACGGCCGAAGCCGATAATGCCGAGTGTTTTTCCTCTTAGTTCCATTCCTTGAAAAGCTTTTCGATTCCATTCACGATCTTTCACAGACACATAGGCTTGCGGTATATTTCTTGCCAAGGAAATCATCATCGCAAATGTATGCTCAGCAGTAGAAATGGTGTTACCATCAGGGCATTAATGACGATTACGCCATGTTTCGTGGCAGCGTCAAGATCGATATTATCAATCCCGACACCTGCTCTGGCTACAATTTTTAAATTCGGCAATCTTTGGAGTAGTGCTTCATCAACTTGAGTGGCACTGCGTACAATTAAAGCAGTGAACTTTTCTAGTGATTCGACTTGATCTGGGGAACTTTCCACGACCTCTATGGAAGGTTCATCATGTAGTGGTTTTAACCCTTCCTTGCTCATGTGATCTGCTACAAGTACGTAAATGGTCTGACTCAATCGGTCCATCTCCTTTTTATCTATGTGTTTAATTCACTGACGCACGAAAGTAAAATGGGAATGAAAATACCTCGTCTTCGAGGTAGGGTTTCGATGGGCTTCGTTCATTCATTTCGGAGAGGGTCTCCGAAAAAAGCTCATTCGCATATTTAATCGAATCTGACGGGCAGCCTTCATAAGCGTCCATGAAACAATCTTCATCTGCTTCTGAGATAGGGGTCGTTCCTTGATTATCGTCAG
The DNA here is from genome assembly GCF_000698105.1 of Geomicrobium sp. JCM 19037. Classification (NCBI taxonomy): domain Bacteria; kingdom Bacillati; phylum Bacillota; class Bacilli; order Caryophanales; genus Geomicrobium; species Geomicrobium sp. JCM 19037. Next base: position 74,538 of record NZ_BAWZ01000003.1, read on the forward strand.
GTGTGAAGCTGGCGAGCCCTTCTTCATCGTAATCATAAAGGTTGGGAGCAGATAGACTGCAAGCGCCGCAAGCGATACATGTATCCTTGTCAACGATCGAGTATATGTTCATTTCACTATCCCTCCACAATTGGTCTCCTTTCTATTTTATGATGATTATCGTTTTTTTTCAACGTGTTCACATGAACGTTGAAACAGGATATTTGTCAAATTACCGGGAATACGTTACTGTACAAGTAACTTATGGCAACGAAAGGGGTGGGTCACTTGGCGGAGAAGTACCGAAGTCGAAAGTATAATGAACAAAGTGAGCAAGAAGTTTCGGCAACGCTCACCCCTAAAAGAATGGATACGTATCGCAGGCAATCAAGAAGATCAATTGACGATGGCCAAGACGTAGAAGAGAACGAACAACCCGAAACGACAAGAAGGGTACAAAAAAAGAGTCCAAGACTCATACAAATTCTCACGATTGTTTTTGTACTGCTTGTTTTTGTCACGCTCGTTTTTGCCATTCAGTAGCATTCATACATTGTCCTAGCCAGCATATAGTGTAGGAAGAGGTGGTTAGGGTGATCGTGGATGTGAACAAGCAGATGTCACCATTTGCTAGACGTTTACTTACAGAATTAATTTCGAGAAAACAAGAAGAAAAGAAGCAAGAAAAGCGCGTCATCTTCTGTGGATGGGTATCTACTGCTGCTTGGATCATCTTGGTCGGGATCTTTTTTCTCGCTGCAAATCAAGGAGAGTACACGGTTATTGAATACATGATCAATTCTCCGTATGTGCTCCCGCTCTTCGTCATAGCAGGAGGGTTGACTTTCTACTTAACCATTGTGAAGAAACGGTACGATGAAGCGGAGAAAGATTATAAATCATTGCGAAATGAAATCATTGAACGGTACGATGAATTATGGCCAACGACCGTTGAAGCGAATCGTCGCTATGAAACGTTAGAATGGCTAGAGCGTGTGCATGGGGTGAACCTTTTTCATCAATAATCACTCTGTTGGCGCAATTCCGATAATTAGATAATCTCTGCGCATGAACCACGTTTTTGAAACGTTAATGAAGTGGGGAGTGATCGCCTGAATCCTCCCAAGGGCAAGTGTCTTTTGCCTTGTCCGGCAGTAGACTTTTACTGGCATTCCGACCCGTTGATTAAATTGTAAGTCTTCATTAAAAATAAGCATCTGTCTCATCGTGTCGCCTCCTTACCGTGCAATACATTCATTCTAACTGAACATTCAATATTTTAAAAGCGGATATATGCCTGGTTTTCTAAAGCAACGAGGTGGCACAGTTGCCAACCTCGTTGCTTTATGTCATGTAGCAGAAAAATCTTGGGCAAGTATAAGACCGGCAAAGCATAAGAGTACGCCGGCACCCATCATAATGAATGGAACTGTCATCTTTTTTTTCATGTATAATAATAAGAGCAATAAAAAAAATCCAATTCCAAAAAGAGCTGTTCCGACAATAAAAATTAAATATTCCATCTCACACCTCAAACTGACTCTGTCATAATTTAATTATAAGAGAAATGACCTACCTCATCCAGTGTTAGGTGATGGCAATTTCATGAACGGTCGAAGGAGGAAGATTCCATGATACCAACAGATGTAAAACGAGTCGCAATTCTAACCGGTGCAGGAATGTCTACAGAGTCGGGGATCCCAGATTTTCGATCCGAGACAGGGTTATGGCAAACGTTTCGCCCTGAAGAAGTGGCGAGTGTTCAAGCACTATCGAACCATCCAGATGTGTTTCAATCTTTTTATCGAGAACGGATGAAAAAATTAGAGACGATCGAACCTCATGTCGGGCATCGGTTGATAAAACAGTTAGAAGAACAAGGGAAATTACATATGCTTGCTACGCAAAACGTCGACGGCTTCATCAACAAGCGGGAAATGAAAACGTTTTAGAGCTGCACGGAAACATCCAAACGACACGCTGTCATGATTGTGAAACCTCGCATGACAAGGGAGCATTCATGCAAGGTGACCATTGTCGGGTGTGCGGGGGAATGTTGCGACCGAATGTCGTTTTGTTTGGGGAAATGCTCCCACATGACGTATGGGGAGAAGCCATCCAAAAAATTGAAGAAGCAGATTGTTTTATCGTCATTGGAACGAGTATGCAAGTAAGTCCAGTGAATCAACTGCCAGGTTATGCCCGCGGTTACACAATTTATATAAACCACGAGTCAAGTGAGTTCCCTTTTGACAAGTGGATGGAGATGAGTGCTAGTGAAGGAATGCAACAACTTATGGATCGTTGGGCGTAGCAGAAGATGATCGGCGTAGTGGCGCTACTGTTCGTCATGGGGATCGGTTTACTCGTATATATGGGTGTTGAAGCGAAGCGCTGCCGCGTTCGCACGCATCGACTCATTGTTGCTGGTCAGTCTCAACCGGTAACGTTGTTATTCATCAGTGATGTGCATCGACGAGTCATTAAAGAGCATTGGGTAAACAAGGTGATCGAGTCACAAGTTGACGTCGTAATTATTGGTGGAGACTTGTTAGAGCGAGGGACACCATTATCAAGAACAGATGAAAACTTGCGTGTACTTTCACAAATTGCTGACGACGTATTATTTGTGTATGGCAATCATGACATGAATGTTGCGAAGCCGTCACTCGTACGTCTTTTTCAAAAGCATGGCGTACGCACATTGGAGAATGAACATGCGTGGGTGAACGAAGGCAGTTTGCATGTTTTTGGGACGAAAGATCATACCTCTTCACAAGCGGTTGTGCAGCCAATTTCTAACCGTGCGTCGATCAATGTCCTCATTAGTCATAATCCTCACGTCCCAAGAATGTATAGGGACAGTCAAGACTATGACTTGATTTTGAGTGGGCATACTCACGGAGGGCAAATTCGTATTTTTGGTTTTGGCATTCGCGAGGCAGGTAAATGGCAACCGTTTGGGGCTGGACAGTTGTTAATTAGTAACGGCTTTGGTACACGAAGACTGCCTCTACGACTCGGTGCTCCGGCTGAAGTACACTTGATTCGCATCGCTCCTTCCGAGTAAAAAGGGCCTTTCAATGTCCTCCTGTTAAAGAACACGGATAAGGCATCGTGAATAGCTTATAGAAATGAACTGCTTTCACGATTTGCCTACAGGGAAAAGGAGGGCCGGCGATGCGTCTTGAAAGAATTGCCGCCAATAAAATAAAGGTATTTTTAACGTTTGATGATCTTAAAGAACGCGGCCTGACAAAAGATGATCTATGGCTAGATCGACCGAAAGTTCATCAATTGTTCCGAGAGTTAATTCTTGAAGCAGATGTGACTTTTGGGTTTAAAGTAGATGGAGCATTATCGGTAGAAGTATTTTCTTTGCCTGCTCAAGGAATGGTCATTCACATATCAAAAAATGAAGAAGATATTTCAGAAGAAGACGATATGATTGAAATGGATATTACTGTTGACGAGCGACGTGACTTATTTTATAAATTTCAAGACTTTGAAGCGGTACTTCAGCTCGTGAAACAGCTGCATCGTTTAGGCGTAAAAAGCGGGAAGCTACTCACAATGCAAGATCGTTACTATCTATACTTTCCATCAACAGCGACAAGATTTTTAGGATATGATCGCTTTATCGCCATCATATCTGAATACGGAGATGTATGTGCTTACTCTCATGTAGCTGTTGAGGAACACGGCAGACAGCTTATAGAAACAGGAGCAGTTCAACGGCTAAATATGGTGTTTTTTAATAATAAACCAAACAAACAAGTGGAAAAAAAGATCGATCTTTAATATAGTAAGATTATAGTGTTTTTATTGATGTGTATTGGTGTGCTCGTCCGGAGTTACAGGAGTAGCCTTGACTCCGGCTTAACTATATGGAGGTGGCCCGCAATGGGGAATAAACAAAAACAAGAACAGGCAGTTCTGGATCCAGACTCGAGTCAAAAAAAGGCTGTGAACTCTAGATTAGAAGCCTTTCAACAGATTGTCTCGAATGCTCTTTCTTCTTTTGGCTATTCCAGTGACCTTACAAAGATTTTGACCTCGCCTTTTCGTACTTATAAAGTATCCATTCCTGTAAAGATGGACGATGGAAGCACGGAAGTCTTTACCGGGTATCGTGTGCAACATAATGATGCTGCAGGATCAGCTATTGGAAGTGTAATTTTACATCCCACGTTTCATGAAACCGATGTACAAGCATTAGCGATTCGCACGTCTCTTCAAGCTGGCATGCTCGATCTCCCATACAGTGGAGCGAGTGGTGCAATCATTTGCAACCCTTCGGAACTGTCCTATCAAGAACTTGAACAGCTCAGCCGTGGTTATGTGCGGGCTGTGTTGCCGCTACTTTCTGCAACGAAAGATGTTATTACACCTGAAATCCCAACAACGGCGAACATTCAGCTTATGTCGTGGATGTATGACGAACTGCTTAATATTAAACCAGACAATGCCACACAACCTGTTGCCGGACGTGCAGAAGCTTTAGGAGGCATTAAGGGACGAGACCACGCGATTGCCAAAGGTGCATACTATAGTCTTGAAGCCGCTCTTGAGGTGAAAGACGTTGATTTGTCCGGCTCTAAAGTTATCGTTCACGGCTTTGGCGATACGGGGGCATATTTGGCGAAGAGAATTGAAGCAGCTGGGGGTATTGTTGTCGGCGTTTCGGACGGTCATGGCGCTTTATATGATGCTGACGGTTTAGACATTGATTACCTACTAGACCGAAGAGATAGTTTCGGGATGGTGACGAATTTGTTCAGAAAGTCGATATCAAAAGAACGGTTATTGTCGTCGGAGTGCGACATATTAATTGATGCGTCGATTCATAAAGACACGATGACGGAAAAAGCCGTCTCCAGTATACAAGCAAAAGTGATTGTTGAAACAGCAAAACAAACGTTAAACAACGAGGCAACAGAGATCTTAAGGAAAAATGGCAAACTGATTGTGCCTGAAATTCTATCTGGTCTTGGGAATCTCGCTCTTTCTGCTTTGGAACAACAGCAAGACTATAAAAAAGAGACGTTTACAGAAGATGAAGTGAACGAACGTCTGAAAGCGTCCATGAAACATGCCTTTATGAATACGTATCATCTATCAAATACCGAGCAAATCAACATGCGCGAAGCAGCATATATGATCGGGATCAGAAAGCACGCAGATGCTTTTGTACATCGAGGATGGTCATAAGGAAGTGACAGTTTGAAACGAGAAAAAGTGATTATTGTCGGCGCAGGTCCATGCGGGCTTGCTGCCGCCATTCGTTTACAAGAAAAAGGTGTAGAAGCGCGAGTGATTGAGAAAGATAATATCGTCTCTTCCATTTTTCGTTATCCAACACACCAAACGTTCTTTAGCACGGCTAGAAAGTTAGAAATTGGTGACGTTCCTTTTTATTCGACAAACCAAAAGCCGAAACGCAATGAGGCACTCGTCTACTATCGTGAAGTTGTAGAGCGTAAGCGTGTGTCCGTCAATCGATATGAATCCGTGCAGTCTGTTGAACCTTTTGATGATGGAACTTTTCATGTGAAAACGAGAAAACAAAAAGGTGAGTATTGCGAGTATCATGCCGATTATGTCATTATTGCGACCGGATATTACGATCATCCAAATGCATTAGGGGTGGCGGGAGAAGAGCTCTCTCATGTGTATCACTATTTTAAAGAAGCACACCCGTATCAAGGTCAGCAAGTGGTTGTCATTGGTGGCAAGAATTCAGCCGTCGATGCAGCGATGGAGTTGGAAAAGGCAGGCGCTCAAGTGACGGTTATTTATCGTGGCGCGAATTATTCACCTAAAGTAAAACCGTGGATTCTTCCGCAATTCACATCACTCGTGAACAATGGTCATATTCAAATGGTTTTTGAAGCAAATATTACCGAAATTACACAAGACGTCGTCCGTTATGTCACAACAGACGATGAGGAGCATGACCTTCCTGCAGACTTTGTGTTTGCCATGATTGGCTACCACCCTGACCATGCGTTTTTAGAAGAGATGGGTGTAAGAATGGATGCGACGTCTGGACGACCGTTTTATAAACCTGATTCCATGGAAACAAACGTCAAAAACTTATTCATTGCTGGGGTCATAGCCGCTGGCAACAACGCAAATGAAATTTTTATTGAAACAGGCAGACATCACGGAGATGCGATTGCTGAAGTCATCGCACATCGAGAAATCAGCCAATGAGAGGTGAGTAGATGCAATCCATTGCACTCGTAACAACGGGGGGGACAATTGCCAGTAAAGAAACGAAAGAAGGCAAGTTAGTCGCTGGGGAGCTAGACGGTGAAGAGTTAGTCGCTTCATTGGATGCTCCTTTTGACGTTTCTTTAGAGATTTGTTCCGCTGTGTCCAAGCCGTCCATTCACTTAACATTTACAGACTTGTGGAACGTAAGAGAAGTGGTGATGGACTATTGTAAAGATCCAAGTATTACCGGTGTGGTCGTCACGTCAGGAACAGATACGTTAGAAGAAGTTGCTTACTTCTTAGAGTTAACGTTACCGGTGTCTAAACCTGTCGTCGTCACTGGCTCACAACGTGGGCCTGAACAAGTCGGTAGCGACGCTTCTGTGAATTTAAGAAATGCGGTCATTACCGCATCTGACGCCAGAGTAAAAGAGTTAGGTGTAGTGGTTATCTTTAATGAGAGAATGTTCTCTGCTAAATATGTTAGAAAAGAACATGCAAGTAATGTTCAAGGTTTTAATGCTTTTGGTTACGGGTATTTTGGAATTGTTGATAATGATCAAGCGCACATCTTCCAAAAACCACTCGTGCGTGAGGTTATTATTTCTGAGCCGCGGTTTACTCCGAAAAAGGAGTTTCACGTTGAAATTTTGAAAGTTCATCTAGGTGCTTCTGCCGAAGTGTTACAGTTCATGCTTGACTCATCGAGCATCGATGGGATCGTAATTGAGGGCTCGGACGAGGTCAAGTACCAAAAGCGTACATGCCGCTCATACGTAACGCCAAAAAACCGATCGTGATTACGACGAGTGCAGAAGAAGGAGAAGTATACCCTTCATACGATTATGAAGGTAGTACGTATGACTTGTTGAATCAAGGTGTGATTCTTGGCAAAGACTATAGTAGTAAGAAAGCAAAAGTAAAGTTATACGTGCTCTTATCAGCAGAACTAATGAACCTTCAATCGGCATTCGACCAATAAATACGTAAAGGAAGTAGACATGAATGTTGTGGCGCTCATTTCTGTTGGATCTGCTCCTGCCTTGGCATTGCTCACGTATTTTTACTTAAGAAATGAATATGGAAGCGCTGGGTGGAGAGATGTTATTCGGGCATTTATTATCGGAATGCTCATCGTGTTTCCGATAATGGTCATACAATTTGCGCTGACAGAAGAAGGTTTGTTAACATCTAGATTGGCAGAGACATTTCTAAAATCAGCGTTGCTGGAAGAATTCTTTAAATGGTTTTTCTTGATTTTTACGGTCTATAAGTTTGGACAATTCACTGTGAAATTCGATGGAATTGTTTATGCTGTCGCACTTTCATTAGGATTCGCGACGCTGGAGAATATATTTTATCTTATAGGTCAAGGCCCTGACGCGGTTATAGGAAGAGCGCTATTCCCAGTGAGTGGACATGCACTTTTCGGTGTGATTATGGGTTATTATTTAGGTTCTGCCCGTTATCAAGTACGGGGTCAAAGGAAGAAATGGCTCATGTATAGCTTGATTCTTCCCGTCGTCTTTCACGGTATCTTTAATCTAGTACTCACTTATTCCAACAATTGGATGCCGTTTGTCCTCATTCCGTTTATGATTTTTTTATGGTGGTTAGGCTTAAGTAAGGTAAAAAAAGCAAATGAAAACAGTAAACAGTCAGTTTAAGGAGGGAGCTTCATGACGACAGATGCGAGGTATCGAATCGTCATCCGCTGTCCGAAGTGTGGAGAAAAGTATATTCTGCGCGGAAGGCAGAAGAATGACGGTGAATATGAGACAGGATTCAAACGATGTGTATGCGGAAATGAAGAAGAGCTCGTCATTGAAGCATCACCAGAATAGAAATATACTTGCAACCTGCTTCTGAATAAGGTATCGTAACACTACAACTAAATGAACAAGGAATCTTATCGTGAGAGACTGAGGGATAGGCCTAAGAAGTCTCAGCAACCAGCTCAAGGAGTCAGGTGCTAATTCCTACTGGCATGATATGCCGAGAGATAAGAAGAAACATCGAAACGATCGTGTCTTCTTCATACTCTGAAGAGGGCATTTTTTATCTTTGGTTCACGTAGAGAGGGTGATTTGAATGGCAAAGGGATATTCACAAGAAACGAAGCTCGTTCAGACAGGAAACCGAAGAGATGAAACGACCGGAGCGGTTAATGCCCCGATTTATATGAGCACTGCGTACCGTCATTCTGGTGTTGGGGAGTCTACAGGGTATGATTACGCTCGAACGAAAAACCCAACACGAGACGTTCTTGAAGAAGCGATTGCTGATTTGGAAATGGGATCGAGAGGTTTTGCTTGTAGTTCCGGAATGGCGGCAATTCAAACGGTTCTTTCATTGTTTGAACAAGGGGATGAAATTATTGCGTCCCTCGATCTATATGGAGGGACATATCGTTTGTTCCAACAGTTTTGGCCAAAGTGGGGCGTGAACATTCAATACGTTGACCCTAGAAACCTAGAATTACTCGAAGAAGCGATTACAGATAACACGCGGGCACTGTTCATTGAGACACCGACGAATCCGCAAATGCAGGAAGCGGATATTCAGCAAATTCAAGCGATTGCTAAAAGAAATAACGTTCTATTGATTGTTGACAATACGTTTTATACCCCGCTATTGCAAAAACCTTTAGAAGAAGGTGCAGATATTGTCATTCATAGCGCGACCAAGTATTTGGGCGGACATAATGATCTCGTAGCAGGATTAATTGCAGTGAAAGACCCAGCGATTGGGGAGAAATTGTTCGACATCCAAAATGGGATCGGAATGACGCTTGGGGCTTTTGACTGTTGGCTGCTCGTACGAGGAATGAAAACATTGTCATTACGTATGAAGAAACATGAAGAGAATGCGAAAGAAGTGGCTGTGTATCTAGACGAACACCCACTCGTGAAAGAAGTCCTTTATCCTGGCAAAGGTGGGATGTTATCGTTTCGTGTTACAAACCCAGAGCTCGTTGACCCACTTTTACGAAATCTATCACTCATTACGTTTGCTGAAAGCCTCGGTGGGGTGGAAAGTTTAATGACTTACCCGTCATCTCAAACCCATGCCGATGTTCCAGAGCACGTCCGATTAGAAATTGGCATCGATGAAACACTTATGAGAATGTCTTGTGGAATTGAAAGTGCAAACGACCTTACTAATGATCTTCGTTATGCTTTTGAAGAAGCGGCGAAACTCGTGAATGTATAGGAGGCTCATGGTGAAATTTATTGAAGCTTTACAAAAGACAATCATTATTGGTGATGGTGCAATGGGAACCCTTCTTTACAGCCAAGATATTACCGGATCAATTGAACAGGCGAACCTTTATGCAGCGGAACAAGTATACGAAGCCCACTTGGAATATGTAAAAGCAGGCGCCAATCTTATTCAGGCGAATACATATGCTGCGAATCGCTTAAAGTTGAAGAATTACGGGCTAGAGTCACAAGTTACTCGAATTAATGAAGCCGGTGTGGAACTTGCAAAACGAGCAGCGGCACATTCTGACGGAACGTATGTAGCCGGTACGATTGGCGGTATTCGGGATGGTCGGTCAAGTGAGTGGACCGATGAAGAAATTGATGACGCAATTTTAGAACAAACAAAGGCACTATTAGCGAGTTCACCCGACGTCATGCTACTTGAAACGTACTATGATTTGCACGAGCTTATTCGTGCCATCCGGCTCATTAAAGAGCAAGATGCATCCATCCCGATTGTTGCCAATGTGTCCTTAGGAGATGTGGGTGTGCTGCACGGAGGCATTTTGCTTCAAGATGCTTTGCAAAGGTTGCAAAGTGAAGGTGCAGATGTTGTCGGTTTGAATTGCAGAATGGGCCTGCTCAAACGATTACATCCATTAAAGAGAGTGATATTCCGACGGATTTATTGTTGTCTGCCTATCCAAATGCAAGCTTACCAGGCATCCGAGATGGAAGGCTTGTCTATCAATCCAACCCAAATTATTTCAAAAGTCAGGCAGTGTCCTTTAGAAATTTAGGCGTAAATCTCATCGGAGGTTGTTGCGGAACGACACCCGAACATATTCGTGCGTTAAAAGATCAGCTTAAAGGTAAAGAGCCGATCAAACGACAAACGTCAAATAACCATTATGTTCGTTCAAAACGACTGGAATCAAAAGATCACCCTGTTTCGAATCAAAAGGTACCGAGCGTCATTGTTGAACTTGATCCACCGAAGTCTTTATCGAAATTGGACATATTTGTGGACGGCGCAAAAGCTTTAACCGAAGCAGGTGCGGATACAATTACACTCGCAGATAATTCGTTAGCGACATCGAGAGTGGACAATGTCGCTAGTGCTACACTTATTAAACAAAGAACGAGTGCGAGCCCACTTGTTCACATTGCTTGCCGGGACCGAAATCTCATCGGCATGCAATCTCACCTTCTTGGCTTGCATGCACTCGGCATTACCGATGTGCTAGCAATCACTGGAGATCCAACGAAAGTGGGTGATTTCCCTGGAGCATCATCGGTGTATGACCTCACGTCATTTGATCTGATCTCTATGCTAAAAGAAATGAACGAAGGGTTTTCCCATTCTGGTCGTTCACTCGGTGTGAAAACAAATTTCCGAGTTGGAACCGCATTTAATCCAAACGTCTCTTCGATGGAAAAAGCCGTTAAACGATTAGATAAGAAGATCAAACTAGGTGCGGACTTTGTCATGACACAACCGGTCTATGACGTAGATACACTATATGCATTGAAAAAAGCAACTGCACATATTAACGTGCCAATTTATGTTGGCATTATGCCGCTCATTAATAGTCGCAATGCAGAATTTCTTCACAATGAAGTGCCTGGAATTACCCTTACGAAACAAGTGAGAGAACGTATGCAGTCTTGTGGTCAAGATGTGCAACGAGGGGAAGAAGAAGGGTTACAAATTGCGAAAGAGTTGCAACAACATAGCTTATCGTTATTTGAACGTGTATATCTCGTTACCCCATTTTTGCGCTATCATATTACGGCTTCCCTCGTTCAAGACGCAAAGGCACAATTATCTAAGCAACAATTAAACACGCTTCATTAAGTTGTCCGTTTGTTGTAGACGAACTTCAGCAGATGAAGAGCCGTCCCCCGTTTTTCGGGGCGGTTTGTTATGTATATAGCAAAATACGTTATATAGAATGAACTTACCATTTTCCTGATTGCAAAGTTTGTTGTTGTTTTCCACTGCAGGCGCATGGTCGTACTCCAGCGCACAAGTGCAACATCGGTGGTCAAAGTACGCATATCGTGTTTTCTTGACACTCCCAATCATAAGAGCAACACGGTTCGCGTTTTTGCCTACTGGTCACGGTGTGGAAAGACGCCCAAATGCCCCATATATTCATTTTTGTGACATTTGGGAAAGAAAAATCATCATTTTGTACGTGGATGTGCACATAAACGAAGTCAACGGTCACAAATCGCGATATATGGGACCGTTGAGGACCGAAAGTACTCGGTTAGAAGGCTGGATTGTCACATACGTGCCAGACCATCACACACTTGCGCCAGGTGGTTCCCATCGGTCACACCTTTTTGCAATTCAGCAAACGGCTTCTGTGTTTTCCACAACCCTTGGAGTAAAGAACAACGATCGACATCGAAGTGAGATGAACTTCAACAGACGATTGGTAGGCGTTTGCCTGCAAAGACAGATCTCGGTCATCGAATTTAGTGAAATTTTTTTCGTTCAACTCATATAGCACACTAGGTTCAAGCAGGAAAGTTATGAATAGGTCTTTTGTACTTCGTGATTTATAGGAATATTGTTTGTTTTATATGAATGTGAGATTTACACGAACAAATAAGGTATGATTTAATTGAAAGCGCTTACTACATGTTTGTGTTTTTGTGCAACCGGTTACATTATTTGAAGAGGAGGAAGGGTTAATGAGCCATTTTACAAGGAGAAATACGTTTGCAAGCTTTATGATTTTTCTGTTGCTTGTGTCGACGGTGCAATCGTTGTTCACCGCTTATCCGGCAAGTGTTGGAGCAGAACAACCGGTAAACGACCACCACGTCGTCCAGTTAACGTACGACCGTACTGATAACAACTATGATGATTGGGACGTCTGGGTATGGGGGACAGGGGTGCAAGATGATCAGATTGAATTTTCACATATTGAAGACGGCAACGCAGTTGCATATATTGAGGTTGCCCCTTCAGTGAAAGAAATTGGTTTTATCATAAAAAAAGGGGACTGGGAGAACCGGGAACCAAATGGTCAAGACGTTGACCGGTCAATACGAATAAATCACAATGAACCGATAACAAAAGCGTATGTTACCGAAGGGGTTATGGATGTACATACGATTAAAGAGATGACAGGACCACAGTTAAGAGATGGGAATGCACAGTTTTACTACCGTGATTCTAAGTTGTTTGCACAAAACAAAATGGAAGACATTGACCGAGTGGAACTGGCGATTTTAGGTGAGCAGTTTGAAATGACGTATAACGATCAAGAAGAGCGCTATGAGTTTTATATGAAAACCTTCCTGAAGGAGAACATCCGTATTCTTACATCGTAACGATTGGAGACGATACGTACGAAACAGTGGATCCATTTTCCGAAGAGTCCGTCATTCGTTATGTGAATGAAGAAATGATATTTGATACGTCTGTCGATCCAGAACAGATGAATTTCAACGAAAACGCTGTTCTATCTATTGATATAGAAGGAGCGGGTGTAAATCAACTATTTGCGGATACGACGTCTCTAGGCGGTCCGTCAGAATTAGAAGTCGACCTCGATCTCATGGAGTCACGTTGTCGGTAACGAGAGCGACGAGTGCCGGAGTTAAAGAAATCCCGGTGACAGCCATTGATGAGTACGGAAATTCTTCCACAGAGAATGCTGAAATTGAAGTGACAAAACGGGAATATGAAGATGAAAATGATTTTGATTGGGATGAAGCTGTCATTTATTTCTTATTAACCGATCGCTTCTTTGATGGCAATGAAACAAACAATGACCCTTACGATTTAGGTTATGAAAATTATGGGCAACACCCTCGCGGAACGTATCAAGGTGGTGATTTTAAAGGGATTACGAAAAACCTTGATTATCTTGAAGATTTCGGTGTGAATACGATTTGGATCAGTCCTATTGTTGAAAATGTCGCTCATGATGTTCGATTTACCGATGAAGATGAGCCTGCAGGACATCCTTATTTTGGGTACCATGGGTATTGGGCAAGCGATTTCACCAAATTAAATCCTCATTTTGGAACGATGGAAGAATACCATGAGATGATCGATGAAGCGGCAGCACGCGACATGAAAATTATGGTTGATGTGGTTTTAAATCATACGGGTTATGGGCTTAAAGAAATCGATGGAGAGATTCCGGATGAAGAACGCCCGCCTGGATTTCCAACGGATGCAGACCGTGAGCGTTTCGCTGATTTAATTAGGCAAGGTGGAAATGTCGGAGAAGATGAAGTGACAGGCGAACTTGCTGGGTTGCCAGACTTCATTACCGAGGACCCGGCTGTAAGAGAACAAGTGATTGAATGGCAATCTGATTGGATTGAGAAGTCGACGACGGATGCGGGCAACTCGATTGATTATTTTCGCGTTGACACGGTAAAGCATGTCGAGGATACGTCGTGGCAAGCATTTCGAAATGAATTAACAAAACGAGCCCCACAATTTCAGTTAATTGGGGAGTCTTGGGGAGCGGGTCAGAATAATGACCACGGCTATTTACGGTCAGGCATGATGGATTCATTATTAGATTTTGAGTTCAAGTATACTGCCCTTGATTTCGTAAATGGGAATCTTCAACAAGCGAATCAACAGTTGGTTGAGCGAAATGAACAGATGGACAACACGGCTTTGCTCGGGCAATTTCTTGGTAGTCACGACGAAGAAGGATTTTTAGAGCGAGTTGATGGCAATGTTGGGAAGCTGCTCGTAGCCTCTTCGCTACAAATGACGGCAATCGGTCAACCCGTGATCTATTACGGAGAAGAGCTTGGTTTGAGCGGTATGGATAATTATCCTTACTATGATAACCGATACGATATGCTTGGGAAAAGATTGAGGATGACAATTTTGCAGGAAATGCAGTAAGGAACATTATCGATCCATTCTCGCATTTCGAGATGAACATCGAGAAGTGTTTGCGTCTGGTGAGCGTAAAACAGTTGCAGGGTCAAACGAAGAAGGGCACATCGTCTTTGAGCGATCTATTGATGAAGATGCTGTTTACGTTGGGTTGAATGTCAGTGAGGAAGAAAGACTACTTACGTTACAAGTGGATTCTGCAGATGCAGTCGTTGTTGATGCGTACCAAGGTGAAACTTATGAAGCAAGTGAGGAAGGGATCATAACGCTTTCGATTCCGAGTATGAGTGATGGCGGTACGGTGTTACTCACTGTGGAAGGAGGACAACTCGTAACGGATGAATCGAGTGACATTCCAGAAGATACCTTCGGGTTCATTATCAACCAGGGGAGTATGCCGTAGACGATCTAGGTTTATGGGTGTGGGAAGATGTTGCAGAGCCTTCAGAACAACAAGGTGCCTGCCTAATGCAGCACAACCTTTTACAGAAGGAACTCATGAAGATTTTTCGATTTACACGGATGTTAAACTTTTGCCAGAAGCTGAGACGGTCGGTATGCTCGTTAATACGACGACGGGGGAGAACATTACTGGTGATGTGTTCGTGGAGCTCATTTCTGACGACTTGAATGAAGTTTGGTTAACTGAAGACGGGCGAGTGTATTTATACGAGCTCATAGCGAAGATGACATTTTGCGCGTCCATTATAAGAGTGATGAACTTGACGACTGGGGGTTATGGACGTGGGGCGATGTGCGTTACCCAACTGAAAACTGGCCAGAAGGTGCGCATCGTTTCGCAGAGGAGAATAAGTACGGCCATTATGTCGATGTTGAAATCGAGGACGGGGCCGAGATCGTTGAATTTTTACTCGTAAACCGAGAGACGGGAGAGCAATCTGGGAACATGAACTTCGCCAACTTGAGTGAGCATCGTCAAATATTTTTACAAGCTGGTGATACAAACGTGTACACAAACCCTTATTATGTATTCGGTGAAGGGATGGAGTACGGCTGGTTAGTAGACGAATCAACCATTGACGTTGTATTTTCATCGACGGAAGTTTTTGCAGAGGAAGATTTGCTAGAAAATATCGAGCTTGTAAATCGTATGGGGCAGTCCGAGACTATCGGAGGAGTAACGAAAACAGATGATGGTCAAACGGTTGAATTAACAGGAGATTTTTCAGCAGAAGACGCTCCTTATACGGTTCACGTATATGAGGAGGAGATGTTGGTCTATCCGACGTGGCAACTTAAAGATGAGAAACTTTCCTACGATGGGGATTTAGGGGTTGATCTTCATGAAGATGGGACAGCGACGCTTAGCGTATGGTCTCCATCTGCAGATGAGGTTCGGGTCGTTCTCTACGATAAAGACGACCATCATACTGTAGTGCGTAGTGACATTTCAATGAGTCGTCAAGACCGTGGCGTGTTTGAAGTTGAACTTACAGAAGAAAACACCGGTATTTCAGATTTGCGAGGGTATTATTATCACTTTGAAATCGAGAGAGCGGGCGAAACAGTGCTCGCACTAGATCCATATGCGAAGTCAATGGCTGCTTGGGACCATACGGATCCACAAGTACCGATTGGAAAAGCAGCAATTGTTGATCCATCAACGATTGGACCAGAGTTAGAATTTGCGGACATTCCAGGGTATGAGAATCGAGAGGACGCGATTATTTATGAAATTCATGTACGTGATTTCACTTCAGATCCTTCGATTTCTGATGAGTTGCAAGCGAGGTTTGGAACGTTTGCTTCTTTTGTTGAAAAGCTCGACTATATTGAAGACCTTGGTGTGACTCACATTCAATTACTACCCGTCATGAGCTACTTTTTTGCTGATGAACTCGGTGCTTCTGAGCGGATGCCCGAGTATGAAGCGAACAATACGAACTATAACTGGGGCTATGACCCTCATAGTTATTTTTCGTTGACGGGGATGTATTCGGAAGACCCTACTGACCCTGAAAAGAGGATTGAAGAATTTAAAAACTTGATTCATGAGATTCATGAGCGTGATATGGGTGTCGTGTTGGATGTTGTTTATAATCATACAGCTCGCGTGGAAATATTCGAAGATTTAGAACCCCACTATTATCACTTTATGGATGCTAATGGCAGCCCGCGCACGAGTTTTGGTGGTGGTAGATTAGGTACAACACACGAAATGGCCCATCGAATTCTCGTCGATTCCATTACGTATTGGGTTGAAGAATTTAACATTGATGGGTTTCGATTTGACATGATGGGTGACCATGATGCGGAAACGATTCAAATGGCATATGACGAAGCAAAAGCACTGAATCCGAACATCTTAATGATTGGAGAAGGTTGGAGAACGTTTGTCGGGGATGAAAGCGATCCAGATGTGATGCCAGCTGATCAAGATTGGATGCAACATACAACAGCTGTTGGCTCATTCTCAGATGATTTTCGTAATGAATTGAAATCTGGGTTTGGCAGTGAAGGGGAGCCGAGATTTCTTACTGGTGGCGAGCGTAACATTCAAAGAATTTTTGATAACGTAACGGCACAACCTCACAACTATACCGCTACGAATCCGGCGACGTCGTTCCATACATTGAAGCACACGAT
The DNA here is from genome assembly GCF_000698105.1 of Geomicrobium sp. JCM 19037. Taxonomy (NCBI): domain Bacteria; kingdom Bacillati; phylum Bacillota; class Bacilli; order Caryophanales; genus Geomicrobium; species Geomicrobium sp. JCM 19037. Next base: position 91,440 of record NZ_BAWZ01000003.1, read on the forward strand.
AATTTAACGTTGCATGATGTGATTGCGCTGTCGATTCAAAAAGATCCAGACGAGCATCAACAAGAAATTCAAGAGCGAATTCGACTTGGAAATACGATGGTGTTAACCGCTCAAGGCACGTCATTCCTTCATGCAGGTCAAGAGTACGGCAGAACGAAACAATTCCGAGAGGAGACCGATGAAGCTCCATACAAATCGACGTATATGACAGATGAACAAGGTGAGCCTTTCCACTATCCATATTTCATTCACGATTCGTATGACTCTAGTGATGCGATTAACAAATTCGAGTGGGAAAAAGTGAACGACGAAGAGCAATACCCAGACCATGTGAAAACGAGCGAGTATACGAAAGGGCTAATTGAACTCCGTCGGTCGACGAATGCGTTCTCGCATCATTCCATGGAAGCGATCGAAGAAAATGTGTCACTTATTGATATTCCAGAAATTGGAGAAGAAGATCTCGTCATCGGTTATGAAGCACGTTCGACCGATGATACAGGAGACTACTACGTATTCATCAATGCAGACGAAACAACGAGAACACTTTCGTTAAATGATGTTCGCATTGAGGATGCTCGTGTCATTGTTGACCGTGAAAAGGCAGGAGTGAACGTCATTGATTCACCAACGGGTATGACGTACGTTGACAACACGTTAACGATCGAACCGCTTACCGCTATTGTGCTGCGTGTCGGTGAAGAACATCCTGAACAATCAGCAAAAGAACTGCTTAATGAGCTTCATGACAAAACGCGAGAACATATCCAATCAGGAAATGTTCGTGGGTCACTGTCTTCATTACTATCATTGTACACACGACTCGCGCTTCTTTATGAAGCGATCGAGCGAGACGAGTTAGCAACACATTATATGAACAAGTATGTCCATTACATTACATTGAGCGCTCATGCTAGACAGATTGACGAAGAAACAAAAGAGGAACTATTACACTTGTCAGAGCAGACGATCAAAGCTTTGCAAAATGAATCCGAATAGCATTCTTTTAAAAGATCAAGGGTGGGTTATCCATCCTTGTTTTTTGTTCTGCCTTTGTGAAGGCGACACAGTCTCTATCTGTGAAACAACTCAGCATCAATGTTTTAGAAACGCATGAATAATTTTCTTCTACATTTTAGAAACTATGTACATCACAGACAGTGAAGTGAGTGTAGAAGGAGGAATGGAAATGTTCAAATGGAGCAAGGCGGTTAGCGTCGCTGTACTTACGATTACGATGATCAGTGCGATTCCTCAAACGAGCGAAGCGTTTTCTGATCAGATTATCCAAAAAGGAGCGACTGGAGACGACGTCATCGAACTTCAAGCAAGGCTTCAATACATTGGCTATTATAATGACACCATTGATGGTGTTTTCGGTTGGGGCACGTATTGGAGTGTCAAAGAATACCAAGAAGCATTTGGATGGAAGTGGATGGCTTGTCGGTGATGATCTTAAAGCAAGGTTAGATAAGACGACGAACTATGATGAAGCTTTCGTGAAAGAAGCGTTGGAGAATGGTCGGAATTTCACCCATTATGGTTCGACGCCTTTGGACATTCAAAAAGGGCCGAAAGGAAGTAAAGGCGGTCAAAGCCAAAGTGAGGGCGATCGTCAACAAGAAGGTGGAGGCACCTCTCAAGCTCCTGAACGTTCAGGAGATAATCAAGATGGAGGTAACCAAGAGAGCCCGCCGCCAAATACTGGTAACAATCAAGGTGGCGAAGGTGATGGTAATGGTGAGCAACTAGAGACAGGTGAAGAACAACAGGAAAAACAAGGTAATGAAGCAAACATTCATAAAGCAACGAATGTCCCAGATGGCTTCTCAGAAAATGATATTCAAATTATGGCAAATGCCGTATACGGAGAAGCACGTGGTGAACCTTATCAAGGGCAAGTGGCAGTTGCCGCTGTTATTATTAACCGAATGAATGATTCTGACTTTCCGAATACAGCAAGCGGTGTCATATTTGAGCCACGGGCATTTACTGCCGTAGCCGACGGTCAAATCTATCTCACGCCAAATGAACAAGCAAGGAAAGCAGTGCTAGATGCGATAAATGGCCAAGACCCGTCAGATGGTGCGACGTATTATTACAACCCACAAACTGCAACATCGCAATGGATTTTCGGTCGACCGACGATTAAACAAATTGGCAAGCACGTGTTTGCTGATTAAGGAGGAAAACAATGTTTCGAGCCATTACGATTGCCGTGTTAGCGGTTGCTCTGCTTGGTACAGGAATTTTTGCCTATCAAGAGCATCAAGAAAAAGAAGCGCTAGCCATTAGTCATGAGAACAACTATCAACGTGCTTTTCATCAGCTAAGTTATCATATGGATCAGCTAGAAGACGAGTTAGGAGCCTCACTTGCGACCAATGGATCTTCCCACTTTACGGGCTCACTCGCAGAAGTTTGGCGAATCTCGTCACTCGCTCATAATGAGATGGGTGAACTGCCGCTTGATGATTCCTGTAAATGAAACAGGAGAGTATTTAGCGAATGTCGCTGAGTTCACGTATGAAACTGCGATTCGTGATCGAAATGATGAACCGCTAACTGACGAGGAATATGAAAAGCTGGAGCATTTTTATGAACAGGCAGGGGAAATGAAGCATGACTTGAGAACCGTTCAAGCCCAAGCGCTATCTAATGATATCCGCTGGAGTGATGTTGAGGATGATCTCATTAATGAGCGTGAACCTGCTGAAGGAACGATGGTACACAGTCTAAAAACGATTGACAATAAAGCAAAAGGCTTTTCAGAAAACAACTGGAATGACGACAGTCAGTTTGAAAAAGATGTAAACAAACGACTTGTGAAAACGTTAAAAGGCAAACAAGAAGTAAGTGAAGAAGATGCGAAAGACCGCGCTCGCGCTTTTCTTGGCTTGCCAGAGAATACCGATGCTAACGTTGAACCACTAGGAGAAGGGGTACCTTATGAAGGGTACCAAATTACGATCGAAGACCCAGATGGTGAAAGAAATTACATGCTAGATATGACAAAAAAAGGCGGCTTACCCCTTTGGATGATGCAATCGCGAACGATTACAGAACCAAAAATCAGTCTGAATGAAGCCTCCGAAATTGCGAAAGAGTTTCTTGAAGATAACGGAATTGAGAACGTGCAACTTGTGGATGGTAAGCAGTATGATACGATGGGTGTTTTTGAATTTGTACCGTGGCTGACGATGTTCGTCTCTACCAGATGGGTTGTTGCTTGAAGTTGCACTGGACGACGGAGATGTGATTGGTTTTAAAGGAAGCAACTACTTTGCAAACCACCGTGAACGCCATGACCTCTCTCCAGACCTTACGCTAGAAGAGGCATTGGATGAAATTCACCCAAATGTCCAATCACGTGAAGAACATTTGGCGGTCATTGAAAATCAAAGTGGAGAAGAAGTTCTCGTCTATGAGATTTACGGAACGATGAACAACGATACGTACCGAGTGTACATTAATGCAAACAACGGTTTTGAAGAAGATGTGAAACGAATGCAAGCTGCCGAACCCGTCTACGATGTGGATGTAATGTAAACAGAAAAGGTCGTCAAAAGTCTGTAACAGGCTTTTGACGACCTTTTTATTGGTTATTGACGTTGAGGTTTGTGTGTGGGAGGCGCTGCCTATGATCCGTTGTAAGGTACCTGAAATCGGTAAATGTGTACAACACGTTCGTGGTGGCTGTATGTAACCAAAATCCGCCGCCGCAATCATTGAGGTCACTGAAAAAGAGAAGTTTAAAATCATACAACAGTGTTTCGCTTGATATAATAAGAAAATTCCATCAAAGGCCCTGCCTATGATGGAATTTTCTTCCTTTAAGAACAAATTTCAGCAGGAATCCCCACATAGAAAGGCTATATTCCCACATAGACGGTTCTATGATGGGATTCTTAACGATCGTAACGCGCTAAGTTGTTGATATCCCCACATAGATCTGAACAATACGTCGAGTTAACGAGTAACTTAAGAAGAGGGACGTTAATTTTTCAGCGCCCACCAATCATTGAACGTGGGACTAACGCACGTTTCTTCGCTACCGTGAATGTCAGCATCTACGGTACTTGACTCGTTTGTATAGGGGTATTGCTTTGTATGAAAGTAAGGGTGTGGCAGCAACATAGGCCGCCACAATTGAATATATACCATGATGTACGGACGAAGAAGCCGAAAAGAGTGGCTGAGCTCAATAAAAGCGATCTATACGAGTTGATTTATAGAAACTCATTCAGCGACAAGGCCGGGATTTACAATGGAATTTAGCGTCAAATTCAATCACACTCCACATAGACTTGCTGCGTCCGAAAACTGAGCATTGGAGAGGGCGTGGGAGTAAAATCTTACCATAGATGGTTATAAGGTAAGATTTTACTTGTTATACGAGGCGTTTTAATAAGAATCCTCCCATCGGGGCGAGAAATCTTACGATAGAATGACCAATGGTAAGATCTCACCTGAAAACGCTAGCAGATTTGATAAAATCCTACCATAGCAAATCACCACCTTATTCACATCCCACATCGTTTGAGTTAACGAATAACTGCAGTATGGTTCATTTCACTTATATAACAAGGTCAGCACGCTATATAGGATGATTTTAGCATTTTCTTAATTGCACAGTTTGTTGTTGCTTTCCACTGATGTCGGACGGTCGTACTCCATAGCACAAGGCAACATCGGTGACGTTTTCTATTAACCCCAGAGTATAAGGCCCACATTCCCTCGCCGCTTCGGTGTGCGGAAAGAAGCCAAATGCCCCATATAGTCATTTTTGTGACACTTGGGATAGAAAAATCATCATTTTAGACGTGGATGTGCACATAAACGGAGTCAACGGTCACAAATCGCGAGATATGTGACCGTTGGAGGCCGAAAGTGCCCGGTTTAAAGGCTCGATTGTCACAAACGTGCCAGGAGATGTACACACTTGCGCGAGGTGGTGACCATTGGTCACGTCTTTTTACCATACAACAAACGTCTTCTGTGTTTCCCACAACTCTTGCAGTAACGAACAACGATCGACATCGAAGTGAAATCAATTTCAACAGTCGATCAAGACCGATCTCTGTCAGCGGATTCAGTGAAATTCTTTCCCTCAACTTATATAGTCTTCAAAGAACAACATTTGCTTACACAGGAGAATCATTATTTAGTATTGACATTTTGTTCATTCAGGCATAGGCTGTTAGAAGATTAATTCCTGAGTAAATCCATCAGATAAAGAGGTGAAATGAATTTGTCTACACATGTTCAACCTATATCAGAACAACATTCAGTTGCTAAACATACGATTGGTTTAAAAAAACCGCAGTTGAATCTCGTCACTTTTGGTCTTATCGCATCTTTTATACTTGCTTTGTATCTCATATTCACCCAGCATTTCGTGCAACCAATTCTTCTCGTTATTGGAATTTTACTTGGGTATACGCTCTTTCACGCTAGATTTGGCTTCACATCTGCATTTCGACGACTCGCATCGGTCGGAAATGGACAAGCGCTTCGCGCTCATATGGTCATGCTGGCCATCGCGTGTACACTTTTTGCCCCGATTCTCGCTACAGGCTTTACGTTTTTTGGTGGTGAAGCTACCGGGAACATCTCTCCAGTAGGCGTCAGCTTACTCGTTGGAGCGTTTATCTTCGGAATTGGTATGCAACTTGGCGGAGGTTGTGCGTCTGGAACTTTATATGCAGTAGGTGGCGGACGAAGCGTAATGTTCATCACGCTCCTATTTTTCATCATCGGATCAACCATTGGGGCGAGTCACTTTAACTTTTGGATGGAAGACATGCCCGCATTTGAATCATTTTCCTTGGCGACATCAACAGGTCTTGGATATGGTGGAGCTTGGCTCGTCTCGATGCTCATTTTTGGTGCGGTAGCGGCTGTGACGATAATCATTGAAAAAAAGAAAAACCCACCAAAGATGGCACAAGTGCCAACTGAAAGTGGTTGGAAAAGAATTTTTCGAGGATCATGGCCGTTGTTTGCAGCGGCGATTGTGCTCGCAGTCTTAAACGCGATTACACTGCTCGTTCGTGAAACACCTTGGGGTGTTACGTATGCATTTACACTTTGGGGCTCAAAAGCTGCCGAATTTCTAGGATTTGATGTGCGTGAGTGGGGATTTTGGCAAGGAGATACAGCAGCACTAGATGCCTCTATTTTTGCGGATACGACGTCGGTACTAAACTTCGGTGTCATTCTTGGGGCGTTTCTTGCATCCGCTGCAGGTGGACTGTTTCGCTTCAACAAGATCACGAAAGGGAATGCTTTAGCGTCTGTTATCGGTGGTTTGATGATGGGATATGGCGCAAGGCTAGCATTTGGGTGTAACATCGGCGCATATTTCAGCGGTATTGCATCCTTTAGTGCTCACGGATATATTTGGGGAATTATGGCACTCGGTGGAACATTTTTAGCGTTATATTTACGACCGTTATTCGGACTTGGAGTCCCCAAACAAAAAGACAGCTTTTGCTGACGATCGCCCTTTAGTTCCATTGCTGGAACTAAAGGGCTTTCCTAATGAGCGATTTGTCTTACACCGCTTATTATGGTAAACTTTAGGCAATGTTGGACAACAATAAACAACGAATGAAATTTACATATGGAGAGACGTATGCCAAAGATTAATATCGCAATTGACGGACCTGCGGGCTCTGGCAAAAGTACGGTCGCATTGAAGGTGGCGAACGAATTGCAATATTTGTATATTGATACAGGAGCAATGTACCGTGCGCTCGCCTACCGCGTACTTTTGAATAACATTTCCCCGAGTGATGAAAAAACTATTGATTATGTACTAAAAGATATGAGCTTCACTTTGTCTGGTGATGGGCGCCATATGCTCGTTAATAACGAGCATTTAGGGCAAGAAATTCGCAGTGCTAGTGTGACTCATGCGGTTTCTGAAGTGTCTAGTCACCATAGCGTACGACTTCAGATGCTCGAGCGCCAACAAGAGCTCGCTAAACAAAGAGGTGTCGTTTTGGATGGAAGGGACATTGGCACCCACGTATTACCAGATGCTGAACTTAAGGTTTATTTGTTTGCATCGGTTGATGAACGTGCATCAAGGCGTCATATGGAGAATATCCAAAATGAACAACCATCAGATTTTGAGACGATCCGACAAGAGATCGAACGAAGAGACCATTTAGATACGACTAGGGAATTCGCTCCTTTAAGGCAAGCAGACGATGCGATTCCACTTGACACGACACAACTTTCGATTGAGGATGTCGTTCGGTTTATCTATGAACATGCCCGCGAGAAGGAGCACACATCGTCATGATCTATCGAATTGGACAATTTGCTTGTAGAATTCTGCTTTCTGGTGTTTTCTTTGCATCAATTCAGGGAAAAGAAAATATACCGGCGAATGGTCCGGTGATTATCTGTTCTAATCATAAAAGCAACTTCGATCCTCCGTTGCTTGGATCCTACATTAAACGACCACTTCGGTTTATGGCGAAAGAAGAATTATTCGAGAAAAAAGGATTCGGCACGTTGATTAAGAATCTCGGTGCTTTCCCTGTAAAACGAGGGGCAGGTGATCGAGCTTCGCTGCGGACGGCGCTTGCTGTATTGAAACAAGGAGACATGTTGCTGTTATTTCCGGAAGGGAATCGCTCCAAAACCGATGAGATTGGTGAAGGCTTAGCGGGTGCAGGCTTTTTCGCACTGAAAAGTGATGCAGTTGTTATTCCAGCCTACGTAAAAGGCAAGTACAAGCCATTTAAAAAGGTTGAGCTCACGTATGGACAAGCCGTTCCACTTGATGATTTGCGAGAAGAGAAAGCTTCTGCGAGGCAAGTGACCGACCGGATCATGGATCATATTAAGCAGCTGAAAGAAGAACAGAATTCGAACTAATGTCTGCAACATTCTTCCAAGAAATGGAGAATTTTGTATAGCAATGTTTTTAAAGGGAAGTAAGGAGGCAAAAGACAATGGCTGAAGAAATGAACAATGAATTAGAAGGAATGAAAGATCTTCAAGTGAATGACATCGTTACAGGTAAGGTGACGAAGGTTGAAGAGAAGCAAGCATTCGTTGACGCTGGCTACAAAGTAGACGGGATTGTTCCTATAAGCGAACTATCCAGTTTGCACGTAGAAAAGGTAAGTGATGTAGTTAATACGGGTGACGAGTTAGATCTTAAAGTCATCAAGATCGAAGACGATGAGCTTGTCCTTTCTGTTCGCGGCGCGCGGGCGGAGAAGGCATGGATGAACTTAAAGCAACGTTTGAGGCAGGAACGCCTATTGAAGCTGAAGTTGCAGAAGTTGTCAAAGGTGGGCTTGTTGTTGATGTTGGTGTACGTGGTTTCATTCCAGCTTCACTCGTTGAGCGTCATTTTGTAGAAGACTTCTCAGACTACAAAGGGCAAACCGTTACGTTAAAAATCGTTGAGTTGGATGCAGAAGAGAACAAATTGATTCTGTCTCGCAGAGCCGTTCTCGACGAAGAAGCGGATGAAAAGAAAAAGCAAGTTCTTGAGAACTTAACAATTGGAGATACGGTAAAAGGATCGGTACAGCGTCTCACTGACTTTGGTGCGTTTGTAGATGTTGGAGGCGTTGACGGCCTCGTTCACATTTCACAAATGGCTCACCATCGCGTTGAATCCCCTGGAGAGATTGTAAAAGAAGGGGAAGAAATCGAAGTGAAAATCTTGGCAGTAGATGCAGACAAAGAGAGAATCTCATTGTCGATTAAGGATACGTTGCCAGGACCTTGGACGACGATTGAAGGCCAATTTCAACCAGGTGACGTCATTGATGGTCAAGTGAAGCGCCTCGTTTCATTTGGAGCGTTCGTTGAAGTGGCTCCTGGAGTGGAAGTCTCGTTCACATTTCACAAATTGCGAACCGCCATATCGGAACGCCTGGAGAAGTATTGGAAGAAGGTCAAGCTGTTCAAGCGAAGATCTTAGATATCAGTCCTTCTGAACAGCGCATCTCATTGAGCATTCGCGAGTTGGAAGAAAAAGAGACGTCTGATCATAAAGTTCAGCGTGAGTATGAAGCACCTGAAGAAGATCATTCTGGGTTCTCCCTTGGCGACATGATTGGAGACCAACTAAAAAAATACCGTAACGATTAATTACCGCAAACGATCGGCGAATACCAACAGTGGATTCGCCGATTGTTTTGAGAAATAGAGCTCTCCATTCGTAACCCGTACGGTTCTTTCTGCCATTTCTTGTCTATACTGAACAAGAAAAGGGAGGATGCAAATGGAGAGCTTGTTATTTTTTTGGTTTTCATGGATACTTTGGGTACTCATTTCTTTTTTTTATGAAAAAAGCCTTGCCAGATTTTATTTAGCCGCTGCTGTTTTGGTCGGCATGATCGTCTACCCATTATCTTGGTCGGGGGAATCGTACACGGTTCCGTTCGCATTTGGGGTCGCACTCATCACTGCAATCGTGTGGGCGGGTAACGTTCCGAAGAAAAGGTGGCTAGCGCTAATCGTATGTGCGTTATCGCTAATGTTTATGTATGCGGCAATTGAACTGGCGTACTGGTTTAGTCCTGTCATTTTTTATGCGCATGACGTATGGGTGCCTGCAGCGGCAATTTTCTTTTTAACGGTGTTCGTTTATCGCTACCGTGATAGCCGCTATCCACTAGCAATGTTAGCGCTATGCTTTGGGGAATTGCTTACTGGATGGGTGCTCGTTCCATTAAGAGAAGGGCTGTTCATTGCAGACGCTCTCTTTTTCAATCGTTTAACTGCAGTACTCGTTTTGTTTGTCGTATGGCATATGATTGAAAGCCTTGTACAGCGAGCAGGTCAGTATCAACACCACTCCCGCAGAAAGAAAGTGACACTTTCAGCATAGAGGAGTGTCGCGAGTTCAATCTTTGGATTCGTGATTTACATAGAAGAACAGGGGGCATGAATATCTCATGTCAAAAGCAACAGTAGCCATCGTTGGTAGACCTAACGTTGGGAAGTCAACAATTTTTAATCGGATGGTCGGCGAAAGGTTAGCGATCGTCGAAGATAAACCGGGTGTAACGAGAGACCGCCTATATGGACAAGGAGAGTGTTGAATCGTACGTTTAATGTCATTGACACCGGTGGAATTGACATCGGTGAAGAACCACTCATAGACCAGATGAGAATGCAAGCAGAGATTGCGATTGAGGAAGCAGATAGCATTATTTTCATCGTTAATGGTAGGGAAGGCATCACCCCTCAAGATGAAGAGGTTGCGATGATCTTGAAAAGGTCCAAAAAGCCTGTTGTTGTAGGCGTTAACAAGGTTGATAACCCTGACATGCAAGACTTAATCTATGATTTTTATGAATTTGGGTTCGGTCAACCATTTCCAATATCAGGATCACACGGCATTGGAATCGGAGATATGCTTGATGAAGTGTTTGCCAACTTCCCTGTTCATTTAGAGGACGCTGAGGAAGAATCACTCATTAAAATCGCCGTTATTGGTAGACCAAATGTCGGGAAGTCTTCACTCGTCAATGCAATCTTAGGCGAAGAGCGTGTCATTACGAGTAACATAGCCGGTACGACAAGAGATGCCATTGATACGAACTTTACCCGCGAGGGACAAGACTACAAAATTGTCGACACAGCTGGTATGAGAAAGCGCGGGAAAGTATATGAAAACACAGAGAAGTACAGTGTTCTTCGGGCGATGCGTGCTCTTGAGAGGGCGAATGTCGTGCTTGTCGTCTTAGACGGTGAAGAAGGCGTCATTGAACAAGATAAGAAAATTGCAGGCTATGCGCATGAATCGGGCAGGGCCGTTGTGATTGTAGTGAATAAGTGGGATGCGGTGGAAAAGGATGATCGCACGATGAAAGCGTACACCGAGAACATTCGTGAGACGTTTAGCTACTTGTCGTATGCGCCAATCGTGTTCGTTTCAGCAACGAAGAATCAGCGGATTCATAAATTGCTTCCTGTTGTAAATGAAGTGATGGACAGTCACCAAATGCGGATGCCAACACACGTGATTAATGACGTCATTATGGATGCAGTTTCCCGAAACCCTGCACCTACAGCTGGTGGGATTAAGCGTTTGCGAATTAATTATGCTACTCAAGTTGCCATCGGTCCACCGACATTCGTTGTGTTTGTGAATGATCCAGATTTAATGCACTTTTCCTATCGCAGGTATTTGGAGAATCAATTGCGAGAAGCGTTTTCTTTTGTTGGTACACCACTGAAAATTATTGCGCGTAAGAAAAACGAGTCTTAAGCTTTGGGGGGAGTGGGGAGACGATGGATGTTATTCTTGCAGGGATTATTGCGTATCTTATCGGTTCAATTAGCTTTAGTTACATTTTCGTAAAGAAAATCAAGAAAGTAGACATTCGAAAACACGGCAGTGGAAACGCAGGGGCGACCAACACATTACGTATATTGGGGAAAGGTCCTGCAATACTTGTATTGCTCCTTGATGCGGTGAAAGGGATCGTCGCCGTGCTTCTCGGTTTTTTAATGGAATTGTTGTTCTTATCAAGCGGTCTGTCATTTTTTGATCAGTACTCGGGTTGGACACCTGCGATCTGCGGGTTGCTCGCAATACTCGGTCACAATTATCCGGTTTATTATCAATTCAAGGGTGGAAAAGGTGTCGCGACAACAATTGGTGTCATTGCAACGCTCGTTTTCTTTCCGGCAATCTATGTTGGGATTGTTGCGATTTTGGCGATCGTCATCACGAGATATGTGTCGCTTGGATCACTGATCTTTGCTTTTTTCACCCCGTTTACGGTGTTGTTTACGCTTGATCATTATGGTTATCCAATATCATACTTTGCGCTTACTTGTGTTGTTGGGATCATGTCTATTTGGCGGCATCGAACGAACATTCAACGTTTAGTCAAAGGGAATGAAAGTAAAATCGGAGAAAAGTAGTGTGCGGTATTCGCTTGAAAGCTGGAAAGGGATGATGGGGATGAAACAACGTGTAGCAGTTCTTGGTGCGGGAAGTTGGGGGACGGCGCTCGCGATCGTTCTCGCCGACAATGGCCATGATGTTTTAATGTGGGCGAGAAGAGAAGACCAAGTGAATGAAATGAACGATCATCATACGAATGAGAAGTATCTTTCCGGTGTGACGCTCCCTAAACAATTGAGGGCGTCTACAAATATGGGAGAAGTTTTGGCGCATGGGGAAGCGCTATTAATTAGCGTCCCAACATCCGGAATGAGAGAAGCTGTTCGAGAAATCGTCGCATTCAATAAAACCATTCCATACGTCATTCATGCCTCTAAAGGCATTGAGCCGGACACATTACTTAGAGTTTCAGAGTTAATGAAAGATGAGGGTATAGAAAAAGTGACGGACTCAATCGTCTGTCTGTCAGGACCGAGCCATGCCGAAGAGGTGGCCCGAAGACAGCCGACGACCGTTACGGTTTCATCGGATGATGTTCATGCGACAAAAAGGGCTCAAGACTTGTTTATTAACCAAAACTTTCGCGTGTATACGAATGAAGATTTGACTGGAGTTGAACTTGGCGGGTCTCTCAAAAATGTGATTGCACTCGCTGTTGGACTGGCAGAAGGTCTTGGCTTTGGTGATAACGCAAAAGCGGCGATTATGACGAGAGGGCTTGCGGAGATTACAAGACTTGGCACACGGTTAGGCGCGGATCCGTTAACATTTGCCGGTCTTTCTGGTCTCGGGGATTTGATTGCGACGTGTACGAGCAAGCATAGTCGGAACTGGAGAGCGGGTTTTCAGCTCGGTCAAGGCACGCCGCTTCAAACCGTTTTGGACGATATGGCATGGTCGTAGAGGGTGTAAAAACGACACGTGCCATGCACCAACTGGCGGCATCACATGAGATTGAGGTGCCAATTACAACGGCGTTGTATGACGTAATCTTTAATGGAGAGCATCCAGAAAGCGCCAGTGAACAATTAATGGGCCGCCTAAAAAAGCATGAGTCTGAAGACTTTTTTAAGCATCTAAAAGAATAATTGATCTAAACTTCTGCCTAGAAATCACACCTCAATTCGATCTACATACACTATTCAATAAGAATAGGAAAGTGGGTGTAGATATGAATCAATTTGATTCCATTTTCGATCGGATTCAAAAGGAGTCAAACATGAACCAAAACGATGTATACAACATGGCAAACTCAGTTAGCGGGGCTAACTTGCAAGATGAAGCGACCGTTCGTCAACTCATTCATGATGTATCAAAAATGGCAGGTGTTCCGGTTTCAAAAGAAAAAGAAGACCAGCTCGTTCGCGCGATCACAAATAACGATATTCCTTTAGATTTTAATTCATTGAGTCAACTTTTCAGAGGATAATTGCGTTTAGCTAGGCGTTCGTATAGTGCAGAGACGGATACTGTGCATAGGATACCAGTGAACCACATCCAACAAGGCTCCACCTATTGGAAGAAAGGTTTAGTCAATCGAAGAGCGGATGCTCTTCGATTTTTTGTGGACTGGATCATGCCTCCTACCTATAGCGAAAGATTTTTGAAAAATGGACAACTGTTGCTATGAACGGTTACTGCGAGATCAATCACCGGTATGCTATAATGGACGAGTGAATTTGAAGGAGGGTACGTTATGACCCCGTTACAATCAATGTGGCTGTCTTTTATCGGGTTGTTTTTAATGTTTGTGGCTGCAGCGGGTGCGCTGTTTGGAAGAGAAAAATTAAGTGGTGTACTACGTTTTATCGTGCTCAGCTTTTCATTTGTGTGCATTCTCATCGCAGGATTAATCGTGTTGGTCGTGGTCGTTCCAGGATCGCGCGCAACCCTTTGAATATATCTTTGGAGTGAAGCATGGTGCGTATTATAAAACAGCTAGTTCCCATATCGCTGCTCGTTTTACTCGTAGCTTGTGGTGATCCTGAACCGTCATCAGGAACGAATACAGGGGGCTTTCCATACGAAGAGCAATTGCAATCTGTACAAGCTGGGGTTGATCAGTTTCAAGAACAAAACGGGGTGCTCCCGATTAAGACGTTTGATGAAACGATGACCGACTATGAACGGTATCAAGTCGATTTTCGCCAACTTGTGCCTGGCTATATGCATGATGCTCCTGCGAGTGCATATGAAAATGGGGGCAACTTCTACTACACGTTAATTGATGTCGAAAACGATCCCGAAGTTCGAGTCATTCCAGTACTTGTTATGCATGAAGCGAACCAATTTGAACGAGAAGTAAATGACTACACGAGAACACACGGTTATCCACCGCTAGACGAAATGGTTGCACCTGGCATTTTTGCCCTTGATTATGAAGCTATGGGTTTAGATGAGCAACCGGTTGTATCCAGCCCGTATTTCTCCACGACGTTACCATTGTATTTGGATCGTACAGGTCAAGTGGTGATCGATTACGCGATTGATTTAAACCGAGTATTGCAAGAATATGACGGTGTTCCTGAAGATGAATCAGACATCCGCTCTATACTTACTGATGAGTTTCCGATTGCGCCTGTCTATTCTGTTCCTTATGAACTGGATAACGGAGAACCAAAAATTACAGGCAAAAACGAATAAGGAAATGTTCTAAACCTCTCCTCTCTATCTATATATAGAGTAGAAGAGGTTTTTTGTTTTTGTAAATATTTCGAGAAAACGATCCGCCTGTTCAATCCTTGTCATAAAGAAGTGGACAACATCATAGAATGCAATGACACATATTTTGAAACGGTGGAGTTAATTTTAGATCGGAGGGGATCTCGTGGAGAAAGTGGATATCTTTAAAGATATCGCGGAGCGTACAGGAGGTGATATTTACTTAGGCGTCGTCGGTGCGGTGCGAACAGGTAAATCAACCTTTATCAAGAAGTTCATGGAATTGGTCGTATTGCCATACATGGACAGTGAGGTAGAGCGCGCCCGCACACAAGATGAATTGCCGCAAAGTGCAGCCGGAAAAACGATTATGACGACAGAACCTAAATTTGTACCGAATACGGCTGTTGAGCTACATGTCGATGAAGGCTCGATGTAAATATAAGACTCGTTGATTGTGTGGGCTATGCCGTTTCGGGAGCGAAAGGGTATGAAGATGAGCACGGACCGAGAATGATTAATACGCCTTGGTACGAAGAACCGATTCCGTTCCAAGAAGCTGCAGAGATTGGAACACGAAAAGTCATTCAAGAACACTCGACGCTTGGTGTTGTTGTCACTTCTGATGGTAGCATCGGGGAATTGCCGAGACATGAATACTTGGAAGCAGAAGAGCGCGTCATTGAAGAGCTAAAGGAAGTTGGCAAGCCGTTTATCGTTATCGTCAACTCCGTTCGACCGTACGCACCAGAAACAGAAGAACTCCGAAGTGATTTGGAGCAGTTGCATGACGTACCTGTACTTTCAATGAGTGTAGAAAGCATGACAGAGCACGATATTAATCGTGTACTAAGAGAAGTGCTCTTTGAGTTTCCGGTGCACGAAGTGAACGTCAATTTACCGAGTTGGGTCATGGTGTTACGCGATGATCACTGGTTAAGAAAAGATTATGAGCGATCTGTGAAAGAGACGGTTCAAGATATTAAACGGTTGCGAGACGTCGATCGCGTCGTCGGTCACTTTGCAGACGAGTTTGAGTTTATTGATACCGCCTCGTTATCAGGTATCGAAATGGGGCAAGGGGTCGCCGATATTGATTTGTATGCGCCTGATGATTTGTATGATGAGATCTTAAAAGAAGTGGTCGGTGTAGAGATTCGAGGGAAAGACCACCTTTTACAACTTATGCAAGATTTCTCCCATGCAAAATCAGAGTATGATCAAGTATCCGAAGCGTTGAAAATGGTTAAACAAACAGGCTATGGTATTGCCGCACCGGCCATTACGGATATGAGTTTGGATGAACCAGAAATCATCCGACAAGGGTCAAGGTTTGGGGTGCGCTTACGAGCGGTTGCTCCGTCCATTCATATGATTAAAGTTGATGTCGAGTCAGAGTTTGCCCCGATTATCGGGACAGAAAAGCAGAGCGAAGAGCTCGTGCGCTACTTGATGCAAGATTTTGAAGAAAACCCGCTTTCCATTTGGAATTCAGATATATTCGGTCGCTCTTTAAACAGCATCGTCCGCGAAGGCATTCAAGCGAAGCTCTCTCTCATGCCTGAAAATGCACGGTATAAGTTAAAAGAAACGCTGGAGAGAATCATTAATGAAGGAAGCGGCGGTCTGATTGCGATTATCTTGTAAGAACAAACTCCCGTTATATAACGGGGGTTTATTTTGTTTTTATTTGATGAGGCTTGACGAAGTGTTACAATAGGATAAGAGGTCATAATTGCTTTATAAAAGGCCCTGTGCTAAAATTTCTAGCGATTAACATGCGATATAGGGGCCATACGCCATGACGAAATTCGACAAAGAAAAAATTGAATCTGCGGTCCGTCAAATCCTTGAAGCGATCGGAGATGATCCTGGTCGAGAAGGAATTATAGATACACCTGCCCGGGTAGCAAGAATGTATGAAGAAGTATTCGGTGGCATTGGTGAAGATCCTGCTGAGCATCTGAAGACAGTATTTGGAGAAGAGCATGAAGAGCTTGTGCTCGTCAAAGACATTACGTTTTATTCGATGTGTGAACACCACCTACTTCCTTTTTTCGGAAAAGTACACGTAGGTTATATTCCTAAGAATGGTACAGTTACAGGGCTTAGTAAATTGGCACGTGTTGTTGAAACCGTAACGAGAAGGCCACAACTTCAAGAAAGAATTACATCAACCGTAGCCGATGCTTTGGTAGAGACGTTAGATCCGCACGGTGTGATGGTCGTTGTTGAGGCTGAACATATGTGTATGACGATGCGGGGTATTCAAAAGCCTGGCAGCTCGACGGTGACGTCTGCGGTTCGTGGCGTATTCGAAGAAGAGGAGTCTTCGCGTCAAGAAGTATTGTCTCTCATTAAGTATTAGACAGTAAATGCGTAGAGGAGGGATTCTCATGAGTAGTAACAATGACTTCTTTGTCGTTCGGGCAGAAGAAGACGGTGTGAATGTGATTGGTTTAACACGTGGAAATACGACGCGCTTTCATCACTCTGAAAAGCTGGATAAAGGCGAAGTGATGATTGGTCAATTTACAGAGCATACGTCTGCGGTTAAAATTCGCGGCAAGGCGCTTATTCAAACGAGTCACGGAGAAATGTTGACAGAAAGAGAGTAGCAAAATCTAGCTACTTTCTTTCTATTCAGGATCATGGGTTTCCGGAGGGAAGAGTATGCAACAAGCAGAATGGAAAGAAGAAGAGCGGTTTCAATGGATTCAAGATCGATTCGATCGATTAAGCGCTCATCGGTATTTAAACCAACACGTTTCGAAAGTGAGCATCGACCTTGACAAAATGATGCTTTTCACGAATTGTATTGACGCCCCTGAATTGGCTGAAGAAGGTAAGCTGAAGAGGACTACAGCAGCAATGCTAGTAGACGCAGCGCTTACGACTCATCAATACGTCCCATTACATAATGAAGCAAGGGACCGGGAAATTGAAAAGCAATTGACGGTGCTTGCTGGAGATTGGTTTAGTAGTCTTTACTATTCAGAGCTCGCTAAGCTTGAAGACGTGAAACTCGTACGTGTGTTCAGCGGCTCCATCCAAAAAACGAACGACGCGAAGATTCGACTTCATGAGCATGACTGGTCAGGCGTAGATGAATTGGAAAGTCTTGTCACGATTATGGAATCTACACTTATTAAAAACGTCGGTGTCTTTTATAATCACGAGGCTGTGCAACACATCGCGCCTCCTTTTCTAACGTATCGAAGACTACTTGACATGATTGAGCACGCAGAAGAAAAAGAGAACCCTTCGGTTCAGCGAGGCTATCACCGTTATTTGCCATGGAACCGAGTGGGGAAGTTGGGGATGTATCGGCTGAAGGGATGATCCAGCAACTTCGAATTGTCGCTGAACGTGTATACGTTAAGCTTGAAGAAGCGTATAACACGCATCAAAGCCAACTAACAGATCATCTATCCAATCGCATCGGAGAACTCTTAGCGCATAATCGGGAGGGGTAACAACTGTGGGGAGAACGAATGAAAAACACGTTCATGAAGTGTTTCAATCCATATCAACGAAGTATGACAAAATGAACGGTGTCATCAGCCTGAACATGCATAAGCAATGGCGCCGAGACATTATGAGGCAGATGTCATTGCCCGTTCACGCTCAAGTGCTTGATGTGTGTTGTGGCACAGGAGATTGGACGATTGCCATCGCCAATCAGCTTGAAGGCAAAGGAAAAGTGCACGGTCTTGACTTTAGTGAAAATATGCTCGAAGTCGGCCAAAAAAAAGTCGATGATGAGAAACTAACAAATGTGGAGCTTCTTCATGGAGATGCGACGGAACTGCCATTTGCCGATGAGTCGTTTCACGTTGTCACAATCGGCTTTGGGCTCCGCAATGTACCGGATCCGAAAAAGGCGTTACAAGAAATTCTTCGTGTTCTTAAACCCGGAGGACAAGTACTCTGCCTAGAGACGTCCCACCCAGAGAATGTGTTGTTTAAGCGTTTTATTCTGTGTATTTTAAACAAGTCATGCCAAGCTCGGTCGCTGGGTCGCTGGAAGCGGAAAAGAGTATCAGTGGTTGTATGATTCGACCGCAACGTTTCCGAAGAAGAAGGAACTCGCTGAGTGGTTTGTTGATTCTGGTTTTGTTGATGTGAACTTCCGCAGCTATGCTGGTGGTGCAGCTGCTGGTCATTGGGGTTTTAAGCGATCAGTTCTTGAGGATGCAATCTATGAATAAACTAAAAACGATTCTCGAAATGATCAAGTTTGAGCATACCGTTTTTGCACTTCCTTTTGCTTTTTTAGGTGCGATTCTCGGAAGCTTTGTTGAGAACGGTACGTGGCCAACGCTTTTACAAGTCTTTTGGATTACTGTTGCCATGATAGGTGCACGAAGTGCTGCGATGAGTTTAAACCGGGTGATTGATGCAACCATTGATAAACGAAATCCGAGAACGAGCAACCGTGCGATTCCTGCAGGTGAGATTTCGTTCAAAGAAGTGGGCATTTTTATTTCGGTGTCGTTTGTGTTGCTATTTGTAGCTGCGTTTCAATTAAACATGTTAGCGGTTTACTTGTTGCCACTTGCGGTTTTCTTTTTAGTCATCTACTCCTATACGAAGCGGTTCACATGGGCGTGTCACTTTATTTTAGGGATGACGATTGCAATTGCACCACTAGGTGCTGGTCGGTGCGACTGGCACAATCAGTCCGGTTGCGGTGTTGCTATTTTTAGTCGTGATGTTTTGGACAGCAGGGTTTGATATTATATATGCCACGCAAGATGCGGATTATGACCGAAGAAATGGTTTGCATTCGGTCCCTGCACGCTTTGGCATTAAACGAGCGTTAATCATTGCTCGGGGTAGTCATATTATTAGTGTAACAGCGCTACTTACGCTCTCCTTCATTTCTCCGCTCGGGTGGTGTTTTTCGTTGGGGCGGTCATTTGTGCGGGCATTATGATTTACGAACATAGTCTTGTTAGTCCTAACGATTTATCAAAAGTAAATGTTGCGTTTTTTACGATGAATGGCATCATTAGTCTTTTAATGCTTTTCTTCACGATTGGAGATTTTCTTTTATGAGTGAAAAACGAATCTTTACGGTTGCTATGTCTGGAGCGAGTGGGGCCATTTACGGTATTCGCTTAGTACAACAGCTACTCTCTAGTGAGCATAAAGTACACTTCGTCATGTCTGAAGCTGCTTGGCAAGTATTTGATTTGGAGGAAGGGCTTGACGTTACGGATCGTGAAGCCTGTTTAGAGCGACTATTTCCAACAGGAGATTTGCACGTTCATGGGTTGCAAGACTTTCGGGCACCGATTGCGAGTGGTTCTTACAAGAACGACGGAGTGATCGTCGTGCCATGTTCAATGGGAACACTCGCAAAGATCGCTTACGGTCATTCAGGAAGCTTGCTCGAGCGAAGTGTTGATGTTGCGCTTAAAGAACAACGGCCATTAATTATTGTACCTAGAGAAACGCCGCTTACGAGTACGCATTTGGAGAATATGAAGCGCGTTGCTGATGCCGGTGGAACGGTCATCCCTGCAATGCCTGGCTTTTACCATAAGCCGGAGACGATGGATGACCTCATTGATTTTGTGGTCGGTAAAATTCTCGACCGACTCGATGTAAACCATAGTTTATTTCAACGATGGGGAGAGATGACATGATTAACGTTGGAGAGATTTTGTACACAAATGTCCACCCGTTCTTCTATCATTTAAATCGTAATCAATTCCAGCATGATGTGTCTTTTGTGCCGAGTATTCCAGCGAAGTTGAACGAAGCGATGGCACAAGGTAAGATAGACGTAGGAGCGATTTCGTCATTCGCCTATGCACAAAATCACGAAGATTACGTGCTAATGCCTGACCTTGCCGTAGCGGCAAAAGGAGAGGTCGGTTCAATTTTTCTTTTCTCAAAGGTCCCGATTGAACAATTAAACGATAAAAGCATTGCGCTTACGCATAGTTCAGCTACGTCTATCCACTTGCTTAAGGTTATTATGCGTAGGTTCTACGAGCATCGTGGGAATACGTATCATACGGTCCCGCCCATTTATGATGAGATGATGTCAAATCATGATGCGTGTTTATTGATCGGTGATGATGCCATTGAAGCAAAGAGAAGAGAAGAACACCAAGTGTACGTATATGATCTTGCCAATCTATGGACGGCTAACACGTCTTTGCCGATGACGTTTGCTGTTTTTGCCATGAGAAAAGACAAGCTCGCCGAAGAGCCGGAAGGCATGGAGCAACTTTTACAGGAATGGAAATCCAGTGAGGCAAAAACGAGACGTGATGGCTATGAAGAGCTCGCAGCCCACGTTTCGAAAGAATATGGTGGACCTCCATCGTTTTGGAAGCAATACTTTACGAATCTCCGTTACCAATTTCAAGAAGAAGACCAAAAGGGTCTGCTTCATTTCTACACACTTCTTTACGAAGAAGGATATTTGCACGATAAAGCCGACGAACTAAAAGTTTGGGATGTCGGTGTTGGGATACACTCCATAACTTGAAGGGGACCTGATGGTCATGAAGCTTGCAGACCTTTATATGTATTTACGAGCGGATATACACAAAATTGAACAAGAAATGAAACAAGCGGTTGAAGCGCTCATCCTGTGCTAGAAGATGCGACGCTTCAGCTGTTGCAAGCAGGTGGAAAACGAATTCGACCGGTGTTTGTATTGCTTGCTGGCAAGTTTGGCGCTTATGATATTCATCGACTCAAGCATATTGGGGTGTCGTTAGAACTCATTCACATGGCTTCGCTCGTCCATGATGATGTGATCGATGACGCTGAGTTGAGAAGAGGCCAAGAAACGGTTAAAGCGAAATATGACAACCGAGTGGCAATGTATACAGGAGACTATATTTTTGCGAAAGCGGTTGAGAGTGCGGCATTTTTCGATGAGCCGAAACTTCATCAAGCAATGTCTCGTGTCATCCACGAAATGGTCGTTGGCGAAATTGAACAGATCCGCTATCAGTATGAATGGGACCAAGATATAAAGACGTACTTTCGCCGAATTAAGCGAAAAACAGCACTGCTCATTGCCGGTAGCTGTGAGCTTGGTGCGATCGCCGTCGGTGCACCTGAATCCTCTCAGCGCGCACTCTATCGTTATGGCTATGAAGTGGGCATGGCTTATCAAATTATTGATGATGTGCTCGACTTCACAGGTACGGAAGAAGAGCTCGGTAAGCCAGCAGGAGGGGATCTACTTCAAGGGAATGTCACGTTGCCTGCGCTCTACGCGATGCATCATGATCCGAGTGTAAAAGAACGTATTACGCGTGCATTTATGGATGGAGAACCTGATGAACAAACGCTCGCTGAACTGCTAACGCTCGTTAAAAACAGCGGAGGTATTGAATACGCTAAAGAACTAAGTGAGCGTTACTTAAACAAAGCGTATCAGACACTTGAAACCTTGCCGCAAATACCTGCTGTACATTCTCTCTCCGAAATTGCTACATACATTGGTTCCAGGCGTTTTTAGAGGTTTAATCTGTCAACAACTGATGGTATACTAGAACGGGTATGAAAGCCTGTACAGAAGAAAAAGAGGAGTGCAATACAACATGGAACAATCATTTATTATGGTTAAGCCGGATGGCGTAAAGCGTCAACTTATCGGTGAAATTGTCAGCCGCTTTGAAGCTCGTGGCTACGTTTTAAAAGAAGCGAAGCTCATGAACATCTCTAAAGAAACAGCAGAATCACACTACGGTGAGCATAGCGATAAGCCATTCTTTGGTGAACTCGTTGACTTTATCACTTCTGGTCCTGCGTTCGCGATGATTTGGGAAGCGAGAATGTTATTCTTAATGCCCGCACGATGATGGGTGCTACGAATCCGAAAGATGCAACACCTGGGACGATCCGTGGTGACTTCGCAGTGAACGTCGGCCAAAACGTTATTCACGGTTCAGATTCACCAGAAAGCGCAACGCGCGAAATTGAACTATTTTTTGGCAAGTAAAGAAAGCAAGAAAACCGGTCAATGGGAATTGGCCGGTTTTTACATAAGGGGCCAAACATGACGGAGGATTATGCGCGTTTCCAATACGTTGTGAAACAAAAGACAGGGTTGGACCTAACCCTATACAAAGAGAAGCAAATGAAGCGACGCCTACAAAACTTTTATGAGCGTTACCAGTTTCAGTCTTTTATGGAGTTTTTTGAGCAAGGGTTAGCACGTGACGATAAGCTATTGCATCAGTTTCTCGATCGTGTGACGATTAATGTGTCAGAATTTTACCGAAATAAAGAGCGCTGGTTTGAATTTGAGCGAGAGATTGTGCCGATATTAAAGGAACAGCATCTGCCATTATCGGTATGGTCTGCGGCATGTTCAACAGGTGAAGAACCGTATACACTTTCAATGGTTTTTCACAAACAGTTGCAAGCAAGCGACTATCACATATTAGCTACTGACCTCGATCCGACCGTTTTAGAAGCAGCTAAGGTCGGACAATACTCCGAACGTTCAGTACGGTCGCTACATGAAAGAGAGAGACAATTTGGTTTCCATGAGCGAAACCGAGTGTTTGAAGTGAAAGGACAATTTAAACAACCGATCACTTTTGAGCGTCATAACTTACTTCAAGATCGTTACCCAGATCACGTCGATTTGATTGTTTGTCGCAATGTGCTTATTTATATGACTGATATTGCAAAGCAACAAATCATTGCGCAATTTTCAGCAACGCTTAAGCCTGGTGGCTTTCTTTTTGTCGGTAGTACTGAACAGTTATTTTCACCTGAGAAGTACGGGCTTGAGAATTACAAATCATTCATCTACCGTAAGAAAACGAGCCAATGAACGGTTCACTACCGTCTTAAGATGTGATATAATTTACTACATAAAAGCATTAAAGTGAGAGAAATTTTGGAGGTAAGCATATGCGTTTTCTAACAGCCGGAGAATCACACGGCCCCGGATTGACAACGATTGTTGAAGGGGTGCCAGCATCATTACCATTATCAACAGAAGACATTAATAAAGAGTTGAAACGTCGCCAAGGTGGTTACGGCCGTGGACGCAGAATGAAAATTGAAAAGGATCTAGTGTCGATTACGAGTGGTGTTCGCCACGGCAAAACGACAGGAGCCCCGATTACACTGACGGTCACAAATGATGATTGGGTTCATTGGGAACAAGTGATGGGTATTGATCCTGTATCCAGTGAAGATGAGCATCGCGTAAATACAAAGAAATTAACAAGGCCAAGGCCAGGGCACGCCGACCTCAACGGTGCACTGAAATATCGCCATCGTGATATGAGAAATGTATTGGAACGTTCATCTGCACGGGAGACGACGATGCGTGTTGCTGTTGGCAGTGTAGCGAAAAAAATTCTTAGTGAACTTGGAATTACGATCGGTGTTCACGTGTTGAATATAGGAGGTGTCGAAGCGAATGGAGAGTACGCCAATCTCAGTGAGCTAATTGAACGTGCAGAGGCTTCTCCAGTTCGTTGTATCGATGAACAAGCAAGTGAAAAGATGAAAGAAGCGATTGACGAAGCGAAAGCGAATGGCGACTCCATCGGTGGAATCGTCCAAGTGGTTGCTGAAGGAATGCCCCCGGGTGTTGGCAGCCACGTTCATTATGATCGTAAGCTGGATGGGAAAATTGCCGGTGCGGTCATGAGCATTAACGCTTTTAAAGGGGCAGAGGTAGCATTGGATTTGATGCAGCCAATTTGCCTGGAAGTAAAGTCCATGATGAGATTTATTGGACAAAAGAAGACGGATACAGTAGAAGCAGCAATCGCCTTGGTGGATTTGAAGGCGGGATGACAACAGGTATGCCGATCGTCATTAACGGCGTCATGAAACCCATTCCGACGTTGTACAAACCATTAAAGAGTGTAGATATTGATAGTAAGGAAGCGTTTGAGGCGTCGATTGAACGTTCGGATAGTTGTGCAGTGCCAGCAGCGGCGGTTGTTTGTGAGCACGTCGTGGCTTTTGAGATGGCAAACGGCTTGTTGGAAATGTTTGGTGCCGATCAGTTTGACCGCCTAAAAGAGACAATTGGCGCATACCGCAAAGAGACGAGAGAGTTTTAGATGGAAGTGCTTGATATTGTTACTGACTCTAAGACGTACCCGATTTATATCGGTGAGGGTGTCACAGAGCAGATTGAAGATATACTTGTAAAACAGTGGGGAAATGATCGAAAACGATTGTTTATTCTTACTGATGAAATGGTAGGTCATCTTCATTTGGATACTCTCGAAAAACGTTTGGGGAATTTTTCTGTAACAAGTTGTATCATCTCAGCTGGAGAAGCTTCAAAATCCCTTGATACGTATTCTTACGTTTTAGATGAGATGTTTCAGAGTGAACTAGATCGAAATAGCGCGGTCATTGCTTTTGGGGGCGGTGTGGTCGGTGACTTGGCAGGATTTTGTGCGAGCACTTATATGCGTGGTATTTCCTTCGTGCAAGTGCCTACTACGTTACTCGCTCATGACAGCAGTGTTGGAGGAAAAACTGGTATTAATCACCCCCAAGGGAAAAACCTAATCGGTTCCTTTCATCAACCGATCTTGTCATCTATGACACTCGTTTTCTACAAACAATGCCTGAAAGGGAATGGCGCTCAGGGTTTGGTGAAGTGATTAAGCACGCCTACATTCATCACTACGGATTGCTCGGTAGAATTGAAAAGACACTTGCAGGACAAACAGAATGGCAAATTGCCGAACAAGACTTAGCGGACTCAATCCGTGTGAAAGCGAATATCGTTTCTCAAGATGAGAAGGAGCGGGGAGTGCGGGCGTTTTTGAACTTTGGACACACACTTGGCCATTCTTTAGAAGCGAGTTCGGGTTTTGGGAAGTTGTCACACGGAGAGGCAGTCGTTATAGGTATCATTTTCGCGCTGTTTGTTTCCAAACAGTTATACAGCGGGCAAGTTCCCGATGCGAAGAAAGAAAAAGAACGGTGGCAACAATGTGGCTATCGGTTCGATCAAGTGCTAAGAGTGACGACAGATGAGCTAGTTGAAAAGATGAAGTACGATAAGAAGAATAAAGCGGGGCATATCGGGTTTGTTGTCTTAGAAAAACTGGGTGAACCTCAATTCGTTCAAATCCCAGTAGTAAAGATGCGTGAGCTTATCGATAAATGCAAGGAGGATGTATTCAATGATTAGAGGAATTCGTGGTGCAACGACGATCGATGCGAACAATGATGAAGAGATATGGAGTCGAACGAAAGACTGCTTACAAGAGATGGTCACGCAAAATGACATTCGCCCAGAAGATGTGGCACACATTTGGTTTACGGTTACGCCAGACATCAACGCTGCTTTTCCAGCGAAAGCAGCTCGTTTGTTAGAGGACCCCTCTTGGGCGTACGTTCCGGTTATGTGCGCCACAGAGATTGGTGTGCCAGATAGTTTGAATCACTGTATTCGCGTGATGATGAGTGTGAACTCATCAAAAAACCAAGTCGACATTCATCATGTATTTCAAAATGACGCGGTGAAACTCCGCCCAGATTTGGTTCAAGGGATTGACAAAAGCGAATAAACATTTTACGCTTACAGTAGACGAGAAGCTTTACCCGAGAAGAGATAACGAGATAATGAGATGAGCAGAGTGGAGACGAGTAGAGAAGAGCTGAGCAGAGTACTTAACTGTTAACGAATAATCGCTCATCCTCTTACATGTGGATGAGCGTGTTTATTTTCTACTGCGATTTTTCAATCGATTACCCTCCACTTCTCCATTGACGAGAGGTGAACCCCAAATGATAACTTCGTTTACGACTTTCCAGCAACAATCCGAGAAATACCGCCATGTACCTGTCATTCGTCAAATGTTTGTAGACACAATCACCCCAATTGAACTTTATCAGCGTTTAAGCGATGAGGCGGTCTGTTTACTTGAGAGCAATGACGAGTCGTCAAATTGGTCGCATTATTCTTTTATCGGATTGGACCCAGCCTTTGAATTAACCGAAAAAGCAGGCCAGTTTCAATTTACGAGCCGTACAGGTGATTTAATTTTTTCTGAAAAAGATCCAGTCGTTGCTTTTCAACGCGCATTTCAACATGTGAATCCTTGTCCAGGGAAGGAGGCAGACGTACCTTTCCCAGGTGGGGCAGTAGGTGTGCTCCCTTATGACAGTGTGAAACACCTTGAGAAATCATTAGTGTCTGAAAACGATACAGATGATGAGAGTATTCATTTTGTTTTTTGTCATACGATGATTTGTATTCATCATAAACAATCATCGATCTCAGTTATTCATTACGTTGATACAAGGGAGCATGACGACGAGCAGGCTCTCTACAATTCAGCGGTTAATAACATCAAAACGCTCGTAGAGCGAATAAATACGTCAGATGAACAATCGCTACCCGTAGATTTTATTCACCCTGTTTCCCCAGACTGGACGTCTATTCAATCCAACTATACAAAACGAGAGTTTATGCGAGATGTGGATCGAATTAAGGAATACATTCAAAACGGAGATGTTTTTCAAACCGTGTTATCGCAGCGATTCCGATATGAGACAGGGGTTTCTGCTTTTACGATCTACCGTGTATTGCGTCGCGTGAATCCTTCTCCATACCTTTTTTTCCTCAAAATTGGTGACAAAGAGATCGTTGGAAGTTCTCCGGAGAAGCTTGTTGGCGTTGAGGATGGTCAAGTGGAAATTCATCCGATTGCCGGTACACGAAAGCGCGGATCAACTCAAGCTGAAGATGATCGGTTGAAACAGGAGTTATTGGCATCAGAGAAGGAATGTGCCGAGCATCAGATGCTCGTAGATTTAGCAAGAAACGACATTGGGCGAGTGTCAAAGTATGGAACGATTTACTTGCCTGTGTTAATGGAAATTGGACTGTTTTCCCATGTGATGCACATTATCTCTGTCGTAAGGGGACAGTTAAACGATAACACCCACCCCCTCTCTGCATTGATGGCCGGTTTTCCGGCAGGTACGGTGTCTGGAGCACCAAAAGTGCGAGCGATGGAAATTTTAAAGGAGTTAGAGCCTACTAAGCGCGGCATCTACTCTGGGGGTATCGCTTATCTTGGGTATAACAATGTCGTAGATTCGTGCATTGCTATTCGGACGATGGTTGTTCGAAATGGAGAAGTTACCGTTCAAGCGGGAGCTGGAGTCGTTGCGGATTCCGTTCCTGAAGAAGAGTATGAAGAGACGAGAAACAAAGCGGCCGCTTTGTTTAGTGCCATTCAGACAGCTGAGAAGATGTATGAGAGAGGAGCGGTAACAAAATGAAAGAGCAATTAACACAATTGATGAGCGGCAAGACTTTTACTGAAAGCGAAGCAGAACGCATCATGTTTGAAATGATGAATGGACAGGTGCCAGAGACACAAATGGCGAGTCTGCTCTCAATTATGAGGTTTCGTGGCGAGAGTGTTGAAGAGTTAACGGGGTTCACTCGAGCAATGAGAGCGAAAGCGAAAGAAGCGTGTCTCGAATATCCGGAGCTTCTCGACACGTGTGGTACTGGTGGCGACCAGAGCTCTACGTTTAATATTTCTACAGCGTCGGCGATCGGTCTAAGTGCCTCGGTGTAGCGGTTGCAAAACACGGAAATCGCTCCGTCTCATCAAAAAGTGGCAGTGCCGACGTGTTACAAGCGTTGCAAATGCCTGTCATTCATGAACCAGAACAGTTGAATGGCCAACTTGAGCAATCGAATCTCGCTTTTTTGTACGCACCGCTATATCATAGCGCGATGAAGCACGTTTCCAAAACGAGACAAGAACTTGGGTTTAAGACAATATTTAACTTGCTCGGGCCACTTACAAACCCTGCAAACGCTTGTTACCAAGTGATCGGAGTATTTGACGCGAATTACGGCAAGAAAATGGCGGAAGTGTTAAAGCGACTAGGTACAAAACGGGCATTGTTTGTTACTGGAGAAGATGGGGTTGACGAGATTACGATTACAGGTAAAACAACCGTTACAGAACTTCATAATGGCAACATCCGCTCTTATGATATTGAGCCCGAAATGTTTGGGTTTAGGAGGCATCCTTTATCAAGCATCCAAGTCGATTCAATTGCTGAAAGTGCCGCGCTTATTCGAAACGTATTCAAAGGTTCAGGTCATGAAGCGGCAAGGTCAGTGCTCGTCATGAATATGGCCGCAGGTTTGTATGTGAGCGGCAAGAGTGAAACACTCGTCGAAGGGGCAACAATTGCCGAGAAATGCCTTAAGGATGGAACGATTGACAATCACTTTCACCAATTAACGAAAAAGGCAGGGGAAACATATGCTTCCTGAAATTGTTCAACGTAAACAAAAAGATTTAGAGCAGTTTATCATGCCAGAATATATGAGAAACAACAAACAACCGCTTAGCCTTAGTACCGCTTTAACAAAAGGCGCAAACAATACAGGTGTTGGCATTATTGCTGAAATTAAAAGAGCGTCACCTTCAAAAGGGTGGATCAAACAAGACTTGGACGTCTCAGGTCGTGCAGTTGCCTATGAGAATGGGGGCGCAGACGCCATTTCTGTTCTAACAGACGAGCCGTACTTTAAAGGGAGCAACATCGACCTACAGTCCGTTCGTGCTGCCACCAACCTACCGATCTTAAGAAAAGATTTTATCGTTGATGAGAGACAGATTGAAGAAAGCTACCGGATCGGGGCAGATGCAATCCTTCTAATTGCCGCAGTGCTTAGCGGCTTACAAATCCAGTCCTTTACTGAGAAAGCTCAGCATTTCGGATTGGAAGTACTTGTAGAAGTTCACAACGAGGACGAAATTCAAGAAGTTTTTGCCTATAGTCAACCAGAACTGATCGGGATTAATAATCGCAACCTAAAAACCTTTGAAACATCCATTGAAAAAACAAAAACGTTGGCAGACTATGTACCGAAAACGTGTACAATTGTTAGTGAAAGTGGTATTCATTCCCGTGAAGATGCTTCGTTTGTTCGTGGTGCAGGTGCAAAGGCTTTACTCGTTGGCGAGCATCTCGTCAAAAGCGGTGACCCGCGTGAGGCGATTAGGGATCTAAAGGCGGGTGCCTCGGAACATGTACATTAAATGTTGTGGAATGATGTCAGAGAAAGACGTTAACGATGCAATTTCTTGTGGTGCTGATGCCGTCGGGTTTATATTTACAAAAAGTCGGCGTCAAGTTCGAAAAGAGGACGTTCGGGACTGGCTTTCTTCATCTAAAGATGCTCCTGTTGACCGCGTAGGCGTGTTTGTGAATGAGTGTACAGAAACCATTCAATCCGTTATGAATGTAGCGAATTTAGACATTATCCAGTTGCACGGGGAAGAAACGCTCGAAACAGTCCGAGAAGTGAAAGCAGTGACGGGGAAGCGTGTGATTAAAGCGTTCCCACATCAAGGAGATACGCTTCAACAGCTCGGTCACTACGCCGAGGACGTGGACATTTTCCTCATTGATGCAGGCACGAACAGTCAACGAGGAGGGACGGGGAAGGCATTTGATTGGAAGCACGTGCCTCCGTATATTCAATTGGCAAACCGGCTCGGAATACCGATATGGATTGCAGGGGGAATTAATGAGCAGAATGTAGCGACATTATGCGCATACCGACCTGATGGTGTAGACGTATCCAGCGGTATTGAAAAAGATGGTGTAAAAGATAAACCAACAATGCGTAGGCTGATAGGACAGGTGAAAGATCATGGCTAATGAGTATCCAGATGAAAGAGGACGTTTTGGCGACTTTGGCGGAAGGTATGTACCTGAAACGGTAATGGCGGCTTTGGAAGAGCTGCAAGCGGGTTTAGACGAAGCGCTAAAGAGTGATGCGTTTCAAGAGGAGCTAAGAGAAGTGCTTCATGAATATGCGGGTCGGCCGACACCAATTACGTATGCCGATCGGTTAACTGCGGATGTGGGTGGGGCGAAGATTTACTTGAAGCGAGAAGATCTTTTGCATACGGGCGCTCACAAGATTAATAATGCCCTTGGACAAGCGTTACTTGCACAGCGGATGGGCAAGAAGAAAATTGTTGCAGAGACGGGTGCTGGTCAACATGGCGTCGCTACGGCAACAGTTGCTGCCAAGTACGGTTTGTCGTGTAAGATTTTTATGGGTGCGAAAGATATGGAGCGGCAAAAGTTAAACGTTTTTCGCATGCGGCTTTTAGGTGCAGAAGTGATACCGGCAACGAGTGGCAGTCAAACGCTCAAAGATGCGACCAATGAAGCGATTCGCTACTGGGTAGCGAATGTGGAAGACACGATGTACCTCATCGGTTCGGTTGTTGGTCCTCATCCTTACCCGTATATGGTACGAGAGTTTCAGAAGGTCATTGGTGAAGAAGCTAAACGTCAACTTCAACATCATCCAGATGCGGTCTGTGCATGTGTAGGTGGAGGAAGTAATGCGATTGGAATTTTCACACAGTTTCTCGCCGATAAGTCTGTCTCGTTGTACGGAGCAGAAGCTGGAGGGAAAGGCATTGACACCCCCCATCATGCGGCGACGCTTTCTAAAGGAGATCGTGGGGTAATTCACGGAGCACTTACCTATCTAATGCAAGATGATTCCGGCCAAATTATTGAGCCGTACTCCATATCTGCAGGTTTAGACTACCCAGGTATTGGCCCTGAGCATGCTTATTTAAACGATGCTGGGCGTGTTGTGTATGAGGCGGTTACCGACGAAGAAGCAATGGATGCGCTACTTTTACTCACAAGAACAGAAGGGATTTTACCAGCGATTGAAAGTGCCCATGCCCTCGCTCTTGCCATACGAAAAGCAAAGCAAATGCCAAATGATGAGACGATGCTCGTCTGTTTGTCGGGTCGTGGAGATAAAGATGTAGAAACCATTCAACGCGCTGTTGATGAGGGGAAGGAGCAGTGAGGTCATGAAACGTGTCGAACGAGCAGCAAGAGAGGCGAAAGGTCAATTGTTTATCCCGTATATTGTCGCAGGAGACCCAACACCCAAAGCAACGGTAAAACTAGTGAGCATGCTAGAGACTAGTGGAGCCATATTGTTGAGCTTGGTGTCCCGTACTCAGACCCTCTTGCGGACGGACCAACAATTCAAAATGCAGCCAAACGAGCATTGGATGGGGGAATGTCACTCAAACATGTATTTTCTCTCGTCGAAGACATACGAGCTCGTGGCGTGCATATTCCGATCGTTTTGTTTTGCTATATAAATCCTCTGCTAAAATATGGCATTAAAGACGCAATAAAAAAAGGTAAAGAAGTTGGCGTTGATGGCTGGTTAATTCCAGATTTACCTTTTGAAGAAAATGAAGAAATCAAGCGCACTTGCCATGAGCATGAAACGGAACTAATTTCGTTAGTTGCACCAACGTCCAAACATCGCGTCCAAAAAATTGCTGAGCAAGCGGAAGGTTCTTATATTGTGTTTCGAGTCTTGGAGTGACAGGTGTAAGAGAATCTTTAGATCCGAATTTAACGGAATTTGTCACGACAGTCGAGCAATATAGCTCGGTGCCGATGGCCGTGGGTTTTGGAATTTCTACACGTGAGCATGTTAAAACCATTCATAGACAAGGTTACGGAGCTGTGGTCGGTTCTAAAATTGTATCAGAGATAAGTGAGCGAAATGAGGCGTTATGTTCCTCACAAAAGCAAGACGAAGCCATCGAAGAAATAAAAACGATTGTTCAATCCCTCGTTTCGTCGTAAACTATAAGGAAAGCTAAATTGATGAGAAGACGAACTGTTCTTCTCTTTTTTTCTTACGAACAGAATATTCGGAAGGTGATGATTATGAAAGTAAAACTAAAGCCAACGGTCGATCATCTCACGCCTTATGAGCCAGGTAGACCTATGGAAGCAGTAAAGGCTGAATATGGACTGACTGAAGTGATTAAACTTGCTTCCAACGAAAATCCTTACGGAGCCTCCAAAGATGTGGAACAGTTCCTTCAAAATCCTTCTCCTTCTCAAATATACCCTGATGGACATGCTGCGAGTTTACGCAAGACTGTCGCTGAACACTTGGATGTTCAGGAAGATCAACTGCTTTTTGGTGCAGGATCAGATGAAGTGATTTTGTTTTTATGCCGTGCCATATTAGGACCAGGCACGAATACGGTCATGGCTACCCCCTCGTTTTCCCAGTACAAGCACAATGCCTCGATTGAAGGCTGTGAAATCATTGAGGTGCCATTGACGTCCTCAGGGGATCATGATTTAGAGCGTATGCTCGCAGCAATAAATGAGGAGACGAGAATTGTTTGGGTATGTAATCCGAACAATCCTTCTGGCAACTATATTAATCAGGACATGTTTTCTTCTTTTATGAAGAAGGTTCCTGATCATGTGCTCGTTGTGAGCGACGAAGCGTATGTGGAATATGTCGAAGCACAAGATTATCCCGATACAATTCCGATGCTTGAAACGTACGACAACCTCCTTATTCTTCGGACATTTTCAAAGATGTACGGTCTTGCAGGATTAAGAATTGGGTACGGGGTCGGTCACCGTGACCTTATTAGTAAGGTTGAACCGCTACGTCCGCCGTTTAATACGACGACGATTGCTCAACAAGCAGCCATAATTGCACTAGCTGATACAGAGTTCGTTCAGCAATGTTACGAGAAGAACCGCGCGGAAAAGCAACGGTTGCGGTCTTATTTTGAAGATCAAGGCTATAATGTTTATCCGAGCGAAACGAATTTCTTACTCGTGAACGTTCAAAAAAACGGAAGTGAAGTATTTCAAGAGCTGATGAAGCAAGGAGTAATCGTTCGTTCGGGAGTACCGCTCGGTTTCCCGGAATGCATTCGCTTAACTGTAGGAAGTAAAGAAGAAAATGATACACTGATACGTGCTTTTAACCATTTGTACAGCTAACGTATTGCGTAGTAATTGAAAGGGGAAGCACCTTGAAGAAAACGATTGGAATCATTGGGATGGGACTGATTGGAGGTTCTATTTCATTAGGAATAAAAGCGCGCCATGGGAAAGATGTACACATCGTAGGTGTGGATGTTGACCAGGTCGCAGTAGAAGAAGCGATGAGATTGGGCGTTATTGATGAGGTAAGCCCAACCGTATCACAATTAGCGAGTGAGGCAGATGTTCTCGTCATCGCTACACCGGTTTCTAAATCTATAGAGATGTTAACGGAAACATTGATGCGTGTGCCCCTCAAAACCGATTTGATTATTACGGACACAGGCAGCACGAAGTCAACCGTTTTGCAAGCAGCTGAACCGCTCGTAAAAAGAGGCGTTACCTTTATTGGGGGACACCCGATGGCAGGCTCTCACAAAAGTGGCGTTCAAGGAGCGAGGCATGACTTGTTCGAAAATGCCTTTTATATCCTCACTCTGCCAAAGCAAGATGAGAAAGAGCGAGCCGCTAGTGAAGAGATTCAAAGGCTTTTAGCTGGAACGAATGCCCGCTTTGTAGAAATGGGTCCTGATGAGCACGATGAAGTTGCTGGTAGTGTCAGTCACCTACCGCACATTGTTGCTTCTGCGCTCGTTCATCAATTGCACAAAGTTGAACAAAGCCAGCCGATGATTCGGGACCTTGCAGCAGGAGGATTTCGCGACATTACACGGATTGCGTCGGCGAATCCTGTCATGTGGCGAGATATTTTGTTGCAAAATCGTGAAGTTTTGACACAGATGATGGTAGAGTGGCAGCAAGATATGGAGAGCATCACCGAGCTGATTAGGCAAGGAGATGCTGAATCTTTGTTTTCGTTCTTTGATGGTGCAAAGCGTCACCGCGACGATCTTCCAGTGAAGACATCTGGTGCCATACCCGCGTTGAAAGATTTGTATGTAGATGTACCCGACCATCCGGGTGTAATCTCGGATGTCACGGGTATTCTTGCTGAGCATGGTATTAGCATTACGAACATTCGAATTATCGAAGCCCGAGAAGACATTATGGGTGTGTTAAGGCTCACCTTCCGCACGACGACTGATCGAGAACGAGGACAAAAATGTCTAGAAAACGAGCATTTTTCAACATATAAAAGTGAGTAGGGGTGGAGACGATGACAACACAAGTGATTCAGCGGGCAAGACCGCTAACAGGAGCAGTCTCTGTTCCTGGGGATAAATCAATTTCACACCGAGCAGTGATGTTCGGAAGCATTGCACATGGGACGACGAGAATACGTGGCTTCTTGCAAGGTGAAGATTGCAAAAGTACGATCCATTGCTTCAGGCAGCTTGGTGTCAACATTCAAGAAGTGGCAGATGAGATTGTTGTTGAAGGAAAAGGGCTTGAAGGTCTTACAGAGCCGAAAAATCAACTCGATGTCGGAAACTCCGGTACAACGATTCGCCTAATCATGGGCATTCTTGCGGGTGCACCGTTTTTTTCAACAGTTGCAGGGGACGCGTCTATAGCGAAGCGTCCGATGGCAAGGGTGACGGAACCTCTCGTCAGTATGGGGGCGCAAATTTGGGGCAGAGACGAAGCGAACCTTACACCTCTTGCGATCAGAGGAACGAAGCTTCACGGAAAAGACTATACGACTCGTGTCGCAAGTGCACAAGTAAAAAGTAGCATCTTACTTGCAGGTTTGTTTGCTGATGGCCAGACGTCTGTGACTGAGCCTTCCCGCTCAAGAGATCATACTGAGCGCATGCTTGGCGCATTTGGTGCAAAACTTGACGTCCAGGACACGCGAGTGACAATCGCAGGAAACCAAACGCTGCAATCAGCGGATGTAAACGTGCCGGGGGATATATCTTCTGCTGCTTTTTTGCTCGCCGCAGCGACACTCGTACCCGATAGTAAACTTCGCATTAATGAAACGGGCATGAATCCAACTCGCGCTGGGATTATTGATGTATTGAAAGCGATGGGCGGCCAACTAAACATTGAGAATGAGAGAATAGAGAGCGGAGAGCCAGTCGCTGACTTTGTTGTTCACTATGCGAATCTTGTCGGAACGACAATTGATCGCGAGCTCATTCCGAGACTTATTGATGAGATTCCCGTCATTGCCGTCTTAGCAACACAAGCAGAAGGAACAACCATTATCAAAGACGCCGAAGAACTAAAGTATAAAGAAACAAATCGTATTGATACTGTTGTGAACCAGCTAAACGCAATGGGAGCGAATATTGAGGCGACATCTGACGGGATGATCGTTCACGGCCCAACACCTTTGACCGGATGCGAAGTAGAAAGTTTTGGTGATCACCGCATTGCTATGGCATTTGCTGTCGCTGGATTGGTTGCATCAGGGGAAACGATCGTTAATGATGCTGGTGCTGCTGACGTATCATTCCCTAATTTTTTTAAACTGCTTCAAGACGTGCAATCATAACTTTTTGTTGCGTTTTTCGAGCTTGATCAAAATAATAGGTTAGAAAGAGATCGCTCTGGGGAGAACGAAAAATGTTCTCCCCGGGCATTTTTTTGAGGCGATAAAAGTTGAACTAAAGTAATTCACTGACTTTCCTTTCCATACGACGGCATAGGAAGATCGGCTGTTCTTTACGATTACAAACAAAACATTTTAAGAAGATAAATTTTGGAAAACCCCTTGACGTTTACAGAATAATGCGTATACTAATAGTTAGCGTATGGTTTCTCTCCACTCCTATCCATAACCTAGAGAATTTTATTTCTCGACCTGAATTGTAAGCGTTTACGCGATGCAATTCAGGTTTTTTTGTGCAATGTTCACGTTGTTGTCGTATTCGATCCGTAGCCATTCTACGGGTTTTTTTGGTATAATAAAGATCCGAAGGTCTAAGGTTGATCGGAATTAAAAACAGATCTAGCGGAATCGGAGGTTTGACATTGCTCGAAAAAGTAGAAGAAGCCATTAAGCGGATTGAGTCTGGGGATGTTGACGAGGGATTATCGCTTCTTCAAGAAGTCGTTTCCCGCGGTGACGCTGAGGCGAGATTTCAAGCAGCTTTCGTCTATCAAGAACTCGGACACGCGAACGAGACGGTTGCGATTGTTGACAATTTATTAGATGAATTCCCAGGTGAGGGGAGTTTGCTTACGCTAAAAGCGGAAGCGGCGATCGACCTTGGTGATGAAGATACGGCCATCGGAAGTTTGGAACAGATCGATGCAAACGATGAAGTTTTTGTAGAATCGCTCATGCTTTTGGCTGATTTGTATCAGTTGCAAGGACTTGAAGAAGTGGCAGAACAGAAGTTGTTATTAGCATATGAGCATGCACCTGATGAAGCGGTTTTATTGGCAGGCATAGGGAGTTACTATGTTGAACGAGGCAACTATCAAAAGGCGATTCCCTTTTTAAAGCAAGCGGTTGCCAATGGGTTTGACCTTGAAGAGGCGAACCTTTCTCTCATGCTCGCAGAAGCTTATAGTGGCACGGGTGCGTTTGAGACGGCATTGTCATATTATGAACAAGCCATCGATGAACGAGCAGAGCCTCGGGCGTATTTGGCTATGGACTGACAGCACTTCGTGCAGATGATTCAACGCTCGCTATTGAACAGCTGGAAGCTTTAAGAGAGAAAGACCCTGCCTACTCTAGCCTCTATTTACCACTCATTGAGGCATACGAAAAAGAGAATAAAATTGGCTTGGCCAAAGAGGTTGCAGATGCTGGCATTTTGCAAGACGAAGAGAATGAACAATTGTATGTCGTGAAAAGTCGTCTTGAGCAAGATGATCAGCCTGATCTAGCAAAACCGGATCTTTACCGAGCGCTAGAGCTCAATCCAGGTAATTTTCAAGCAGCTAAATCTCTATTGGACCTTCTGTTTGAAGAAGAGGAAACAGAAGAAATGTATCGTGTAATTGAAAAGCTGCGTGATGCTGGGGAAGAAGACCCGCTGTATACGTACTACAAAGGCAAGGCAAAGCACCTTGAAGATGAAGTCGAGGAAGCGCTTGTTTTGTATGAAGAAGTGCGTAATGAAATAAGAAATGACGGAGAAGCTATGGAAGAGTTCGGCTATCTCCTCATCGAAAATGGTAGACGCAAAGACGGATTCGAAGCACTCCGACAAGCCGTCATACTTCAAGAAGACAACGCAGGCTTGGCAGCTTATGTCGAGCGTCTAATACAGGAAGATTAGGAGTGTAACAAGCATGAGATGGCAAACGACTGATGTCGATACGTACCAACAATCTAAGGCTTATGTGGACACGATTCTCGTGCCGCTTGTCCCCGTATCGTTGGATGATGAGATGAGAAGCAAAGTGGCGATGGGGGAGTACATCTCTTTAATTACGATGGAGATGGAGAAACAATTTCGAGGGAGGTTGCTCCAGTTGCCACCCCTTATGTATCCATCAACAGAATCAGAAGAAAGTATTGGAGAGCGTCTTAGTATATGGGTCGATGAATTTCGAACTCATGAAGTGAAGCATGTGATTTGGCTCACTTCGGACCCACGTCTTAAGAAACTAGAAGACGTGGCGCCAGGTCTTTTATTATGGATTCCGCACTTGCCAGTAGAGCACTTGGATCCGAATTATCGCACGAAAACGATACGCGACCAAATGCAACAACTTCTACCTGTCGTCATGGATGAATGGCGGAAAGAAGACGGTCTTGTATAGTTTTCGTAAAATAGCACTGTGAAAAGATTGACATGTCCAAAACGGCTACGCTATCATGTATATGTCTTAGTCTTATAAATGGAACAGGAGCGAATCTTGGTTTGCCGCGTGAAGAGTTTCACAACTGCCCTTGATCACGCTCTGCACAGTGCAAAGCAAGCATTGATTTTGCAACGTAGGGGGGGAACATAAGTGAGTGAGAAGAACCACAACGTATCTAGACGTCAATTTCTAACTTATACACTCATGGGTGTAGGCGGTTTCATGGGTTCAGCGATGATTATGCCCATGGTTCGTTTTGCGGTAGATCCAATCTTGCGAGCAGAAGCTGCAAGTGATATGTACGAGTTAACTGAAGTTGAGAACCTAACAGATGAACCGCAATCATTTCCATTATCATTTGAGCAAGATGATGGTTGGGTAACACAACAGGTTGAAGAAACGGTTTGGGCATACCTCGATGGTGAAGATGTTGTTGCATTGTCGCCAGTATGTACACACCTTGGTTGTACGGTAAGTTTTGGAGGAGATGAGAGCAACCCTGATCAGTTCTTCTGCCCTTGCCACTTCGGAAGGTTTGAACAAGACGGAACAAACGTGCCGGGCACACCGCCAACGGAACCGTTGCACCGCTATGAGCACGAAGTTCGCGACGGCATTGTCTATGTCGGGCGGCCACAATCACAACAGTAGGAGGGGCACGACGAATGTTACAACGTATTTACGATTGGATCGACGACCGTATCGATATTACGCCGATCTGGCGTGACATTGCCGATCATGAAGTGCCTGAGCACGTAAACCCGGTCACCATTTCTCGGCCTTTGTCTACTGCTTTGGTGGTCTGACGTTTTTTACCGTCGTCATCCAAATCCTCTCCGGAATGTTTCTTACAATGTATTACGTTCCGGACATTGTTAATGCACACGCGTCGGTAGAATACTTACAAAGTGAAGTTGCCTTCGGGATGATTGTTCGCGGCATGCACCATTGGGGTGCCAGTGTTGTTATCGTCATGATGTTCCTGCATACTTTACGCGTTTTCTTTACCGGCTCATACAAGAAACCTAGGGAAATTAACTGGGTTGTCGGCGTACTTATCTTTTTCGTGATTTTAGGACTTGGTTTTACGGGATACTTACTACCTTGGGATATGAAGGCTTACTTTGCGACACAAGTAGGACTTGAAATTGCCATAAGTGTTCCGGTCATAGGTGATTTGCTCGGAGAATTACTCGCCGGTGGAGAAATCATTGGTGCACAGACGCTCACACGCTTCTTTGCCATCCATGTGTTCTTCTTACCAGGAGCACTACTCGGTTTAATAGCTGTTCACTTTATTATGATTCGTAGACAGGGCATCTCCGGTCCACTATAGGAATTAGCGAGATTGCCCCTCAATCAACATCAAAGGAGGGGAACAGATGAAACGTGGAAAAGGGATGAAGTTCGTCGGAGATTCCAGAATCCCCGATCGCGAACATCGCATGAAGAATATACCTAAAGATTATTCGGAGTACCCTGGCAAGACAGAAGCATTCTTTCCAAACTATTTGTTAAAAGAATGGCTTGTTGGTGCAGTATTCCTCATCGGGTTCCTTTGTTTAACGATTGCTCATCCAGCACCACTTGAGCAAGAAGCTGACCCGAATGCCACCGGTTATATCCCGGTACCAGACTGGTTCTTCTTATTCCTTTACCAGTTGCTAAAGTATGAAGCAGCCGCAGGAGCCTTCACTGTTTTAGGTACAGTGGTTATCCCAGGTCTTGCGTTCGGTGCGCTAATGCTCGCTCCTTGGCTTGACAAAGGTCCAGAGCGTAGATTATCTAAGCGACCGATTGCCACAGGTATGATGCTTCTAGGTTTTATCTCTGTTGCTTACTTAACATGGGAAGCTGCAGATCAGCACGAATGGGGTGGAGCAGCTTCCATTGACGATGATGTCAGGGAAATTGATACGACCCATCCAGGTTATGATATTTACGTCGAAGAAAGTTGTATTGCCTGTCACGGTGATAATATGGAGGGGACCGCCATGGGACCTGACTTATATGACTTGGCATATGACGAAGAAGGCGTAGCGCAAATCGTTGTTGAAGGAATTGGCGAAATGCCTGCTGTTATTGATGCAGATCAAACAGAAGAAATTGAAACCATTTCTGAATATGTTGTAAGTGGTGGCGGCACGAATGAAGGTGCTGGCGGCGCTGAAGGCGATGAAGACGCAGAAGATACAGATGATGAAGAAGATGAAGACGCTGATGAATAAGCGTCCGAAGAAAAGCTGACGCGTTTGTCAGCTTTTTTTCTTCATCATTACATAAAGTGAGGATGAAACATGATAAGAGCGTTGATTCATGTCGTTGGCCATCCGTATGGATTGTGGGCATTATTCTTTATTAATGCATTTGGTACGCTTTATGGTTTTTTATGGTATGAAAGTCAATTGATGGTTACTCCACCGATATTCTTGCCATTTGTGCCAGATAGTCCAACGGCAAGCTTGTTCTTCACGATCGTGCTTGCGGCGTTACTGTTGCGTAAAAACCTTGGACTGATTGAAGCACTTGCAGCGGTCACGTTAATAAAATACGGCATTTGGGCCGTTGTAATGAACGTAGGTGCGGGTGTGATGGGGGCGCCGCTATCGTTCCAAAATTATATGCTCATTGCCTCCCATGCAGGCATGGCTCTTCAAGCATTATTATTTATGCCCTATTTTCGGATTAAGCCATGGCACTTGCTCGTCGCTATGATCTGGACCGTACATAACGACATTATCGATTACGTGTATGGCATGCACCCTGGTGTGCATAGCGTACTCATGCCGTATATTGATCATATCGGCTATTTCACTTTTTGGCTCGGTTTAACAGCTGTTTTCACCACCTATATGTTGAGTATTCGCACCGACCGATACCAATTAAAACTACCGCGAATTTGAATGATGGTCTACTCTTGTCCAATGGCTCATAGGCTAGAATAGTTGGACAAGAGAGGAGGCTCTTTTAGTGCGGGCGTTTATAAGAGTCGTTATTCCCTTTATTTTGGTGTTCGTAGTTTTACATGGAGCAAAGATTGCCGGTGCTGCAGAACGTCAAGATGAGTGGGTGAACATTGATACAAAAGCTGAAGAAATCGTTTTACTTGTAGAAGAGGAAAAGTATGAAGATGCAAGGCTCGTTCTTCGATCATTATCTACACCGCTAACAAGAGCTGACTATGAATCGGCCTCATTAAATATTCATGATATGGGCATCATAATTAGGAATTATGAACGGACCGATGAAGCATTAACAGCTGCGAATATGCCTCATGAGGAGCGTTTGATGGCAGCAGAGCGTTTTTATTATTTAATTGACGCCGTCATCCACCCGCATCAACGCTTGGTTGGATACGAGAGAAGACGTTTTTGCGCAGTTAGAAGCGGTGCAACGAGCCTCTAACGAATCTGATCCGACTCGTTTCCAACACGCGTGGAATGAATGGGTCGTCCAGTTTCAAGTGGTGCGTCCAGCGATGATGCTCCGAACATCCCAATCCGAACAAGAAGAAATTAGATCATACTATCGTTTATGAGCGAGCATAGCCATCGCCTTTACGATGAATCTGAAGCTGAGCCCTTTTTTAAGGCATTAACCTATGAACTTAACCGAATGTATGACATGGAGCCTAAATCAAGTAGCTCGTCGCTGCTTATGGTTATTTTTATCGTCGGTGGTTTCATTGTGACGAGCCTTACTTATGCTGGTTGGAAGAAATATAAAGGTGAAAAAGAGCGTGAGCGAGGCTGATTCTTTGACGAGCGAATGCTTTCTTAATAAAATAGTAATATACCATCCATTATGGAGGTGAATCGCATGTTTAGTGGTTTTTCATTTATTATTTACTTTGCTTTGTTGCTAATTATTCCTCTCTATGCCCAGGCGAGAGTGAAATCAACGTATAGTAAATATTCACAAGTCCAGAATAGCCAAGGATTGACAGGTGCTGAAGTTGCTAGGCGGATTATGGAAGACAATGGCATATATGATGTAACGATTGAGCCTGTTAAGGGTAAGCTTACCGACCATTACGACCCGTCAAAAAAAGCTGTTCGGCTATCTGAAGATAACTATTACGGAACTTCAATTGCCGGTGCTGCAGTTGCTGCACACGAAGTGGGTCACGTCATTCAAGACGCTGAAGATTATAGCTTTATGAGACTGCGTTCGAGGCTTGTACCGTTTGCAAGCATCGGCTCGAACTTCTCATTTATTTTCATACTGGCTGGCATTATTTTGCAAGCACAAGGTCTTTTGCTTGCCGGTATTGTATTTATGGGGGCAGCTGTCTTATTCCAACTCGTTACACTTCCTGTTGAGTTTGATGCCTCTAACAGAGCAATGGGTCAAATGACGGCTTCTGGCATTATTCGAAATGATGAAGAACGAGAGTCAAAGAAAGTATTAAATGCTGCAGCACTCACCTATGTCGCTGGTGCACTCGTTGCAGTGCTAGAACTTGCACGTTTCATTATGATGTATGTAGCTGCAGGTGACGATTAAGTATTTCAAACACCGCAATCGTTAAACACTAACGTTTGCGGTGTTTTTTGATTGAATGGACATACCGATAGCTAAAGTGTGGCAAAGTGACTCTAACTCATTCTCTCGACTTGGAGTCATGCCGAGAGAATGAGGAAAAGGGCAGTCATCTTCTCGAGGTAATTATTAGGGATTTG
Source organism: Geomicrobium sp. JCM 19037 (assembly GCF_000698105.1). NCBI lineage: Bacteria > Bacillati > Bacillota > Bacilli > Caryophanales > Geomicrobium > Geomicrobium sp. JCM 19037. Next base: position 134,238 of record NZ_BAWZ01000003.1, read on the forward strand.
GCGAATTTTTATAGAGTTGCACCTGTTTTGCGCGAACTTCTAGACAAAAGTGGAGAATTGATGCCGGCCGTATGCTCTGAAGAGTATGGTTGCCACAGCGAGCACAACCGAAGCGCAGTGAGGAATGATATCGCCCTTATACACTGGAGTGCCTAGAAAACACGGTGGGTGATTTTTAGCCACCGATGTTGCCCTTTCGCTCTCATGTCGTTGAGATCAAGCACACGGGTCGCTACTTCCAAGTGTTTTATTATCCTTTGTTTTCGGGAAAGGACGAATGTTCAAAGACTACAATACGTTGCACACGATGTGTATGAGTGGGTAGTGAAAGTGAGGGGCTGTGAAGATGTTCGTATCCAAGTTTCGATTCGTTCTCATATTGTTAAGCCTCATGGCAGGTTGTGCACAGGAGGAACAACCAGAGTTAGAACTGGATATTCCGTACGAAGCGAAAGGTGTGACATTTTTCATTTATGGAAATGACGATCAGCCTCACCTTACCCTCGATCGGGACACATCGTTTGCGCTTCGAAATCTCATTAACGACATGGAAGCAGAAAGTGCAGACGTCTTATTAATTGTCGATCCTGATTACATGGTTGACCTAGGTGGAGGATCGGAATTTCGAGTGTATGTTCAGCAGTCGTCCGTATTGTTTTCAAATCATCGTGAACCAGGAGAATTGTATTCAGTGGAAGGGAATATGGCTAAAAACCTTATTCAGCTGCTAAGTGAATCACATGAGCACCCTTAAAAGTGAGAGCAGGCAGAGTAAAAAAGAGCGACTCGATCGCTCTTTTTTTGGATGATATAGGATGAACGAAAGGCATTATTGGACGCCAGGTTGGAGAGGTTGCATCGTGATTTCATACGATTTGACCGTTATGAGAAAACTGTCCTCATATCCCTTTCCGTAGCGAAATTACTCCAATGGTGTATATACCGAGCGGGGCAGGGCAAGCGACTCGATCTCGTGAACATCGATTTGGAACTAGATTGTCGTTCAATTTCTTTAATGTGCTGAATCTGATTCCATAATTGGATGTTTGGAACTAGATGACCATCGATTGGAAGCAGAAAGAGGGAAAACGGTCACATATGAGTGAATCTGGTTCCAATCGGTGATCCTTTGGAAACATTTTTTCCATTTTGCGTTAGAAACTGCTCAGGTCAGTGAAAAAGCACATCACTATTTAAAATCCTCGTTAACCGAAACGAACCATCTCATTCTATGCGGGGGTTCGGGTAACATAGCGCATTGAAAATGTATATGGTCCCATCACTGATGCCAGGCACTGAGCAAGGTGTAGAGCTAAAACTTTAGCTAACTAGACGTCCTAATTGGCACCCCCCGCCTTATCGACACTCCGAGTTTTCTAAGTAAAAGCGAGAGGTCACTAAAAGAAGTGTGTCACTTTCTTCATAACTCACTCATGTGAGACATCCTGTCCAACCTATTTCGAGAGGGTTCATTTTCCAAGCTTTTATCGCCCTCGTCGTAAGACCAAAGGGTTCGGCCGCCCCTCCGCGGTGGTAGATTTTGGGGATTGATATCGCCCCTTATACTCGGGAGTGCCTAGAAAACACGGTGGGTGATTTTTAGCCATCGATGTTGCCCTTGTACTTTGGAGTGCCTAGAAAACACGGTGGTGATTTTTAGCCACCGATGTTGCCCTTGTACTTTGGAGTGCAAACTTCCGCCTGCAGTGAAAGTCAAGCACTAAACAGTGCAAACTACGAATCTCTAACGTTTAACTTTATTGATACGGTCGTTTTTCATCATCGAGTGTAAAGCCTTCTCCAGCAACATCTTGTACGTTGGAAATGGTAATAAACGCATGGGGATCGACGTTTTCTACGATCGCCTTTAGTCGAACGGTTTCGTTACGAGCGATTACACAATAAAGAACTTCCTTCTCTTTGCCTGTATATGAGCCTTTTCCTTGCAAGATCGTTGCGCCTCGCTCCATCTCCATGAGAATAGCGTCGGCTACAGCGCCAGTATTTTCAGAGATAATAAATGCCGCTTTGCCAGAATAAGCGCCTTGCTGAATGAAATCAATAACTCTAGCGGCTACAAATACGGCAACGAGGGTGTACATTGCTTGACGGTAGTCTAAGTAAATTAATGATGCGGTAATGACGAGTGCATCAAACATAAACAGTGTTCTCCCCATGCTCCATCCGAAATACTTGAAACCGAGTTTGGCGATAATATCAGCACCGCCAGTTGTACCCCCATAACGAAAGACGATGCCAAGACCTGTTCCAATGAACACGCCTGAAAATAGTGCGGCGAGCGTCAGGTCATCTTGTAACGGAAGCTGAATCACTTGAACTGCTTGAAATATCCATAGAAATAATGACAAGCCGAGGGTGCCGATAATTGTATAAACGAACAAGGTACGCCCGAGCACTCGGTAGCCTAAAATAAACATAGGTATGTTGAGTACAATATTCGATAAGGCAGGGTCAATCGTCCACACGAAATAAAGAATCAGTGTAATTCCGGTAAATCCCCCGTCAGCTAAACTGTTTTCCATGTTAAAATAGACGAGTCCGAATGATACGAGCGCACAACCGAGCAGAATGAAAAAGATCCGCTTTGTATGTATGAGTATGTTTGCCACAGAGCTTCCTCCTACTTTCGGTACTATAGACGTTCATATTATAGTGGAAAACAAGACGAGGAGCAAATCTGCTTCAGTCTACACGATGCGAATGGGTGATACGATGACGTTGAAAACGATGAACGATATGCAAGAAGATGTGGACCGTTATATTGGGCAGTTTAAAGAAGGGTACTTTTCCCCGCTGTCGATGCTTGCGCGGATGACCGAAGAAGTCGGAGAACTTTCCCGAGAAATCAATCACGTATACGGCGAGAAGCCAAAGAAAAATGAAGAAGCCGACAAAAAAATCGAAGAAGAAATGGGCGACATATTGTTTGTGCTCATTTGTTTTGCAAACTCTTTAGATGTGGATTTGTCAGAGAGCTTCGACGAAATTATGCACAAATTTAATACAAGAGATAAAGATCGTTGGACACGCATTGAAGAAAGTGAGGAATCAACATGATACAAATTATACTTGCAGGACCACGAGGCAAAATGGGCAGCGCTGCACGGCAATTGATTGCGAACACTGCCGAGTTTGAGGCGGTGGCGTATGTAGACCGAAAATCAAAAGAAGAGACAGGGTTTGACCCAGAAGGAGTTCCTTTATATACAAGCATTGAAGAATGCTTTAAAGATGATGTGCATGCGGATGTACTCATTGATTTGACGACACCAGAATCAGCTAAAGAAAACTTAAAACAAGCGATTGAATACAACATTCGTCCTGTCATTGGGACGACAGGTTTTAGTGAACAAGAAATTGATGAGTTGCGTAAGCAAACGGAACAAAAAGGCTTGGGGGCGATGATTGTCCCGAACTTCGCGATCGGAGCGGTGCTCATGATGAAGTTCTCACAAATGGCAGCGAAATTTTATGAAGATGTCGAGATTATTGAGCGTCATCATGATCAAAAACTTGATGCGCCTTCAGGAACCGCATTAAAAACAGCTGAACTAATCTCTCAAGTGAGAAACGAGAAAAAGCAAGGGCACCCTGACGAACAAGAAACGTTAGACGGAGCAAGAGGTGGCACGTACCAAGGGATGCCGATTCATAGCGTTCGCCTACCTGGACTTGTCGCCCATCAAGAAGTGATTTTCGGGGGCAATGGTGAGACATTCACATTGCGTCATGATTCAATCGATCGTTATTCGTTTATGCCGGGTGTGAAATTGGCAGTCGAGACGGTTATGTCGGCAAAAACATTGATTTATGGTTTGGAACAAATCATCGACTAGTTGAGGGAGATGTACTCATGAACATTGCACTCATTGCCCATGATAAGAAAAAAGACGATTTGGTTGATTTTGCCATTGCGTACAAACACATTTTAAAAGAGCATGTGTTGTTTGCTACAGGAACGACCGGAATGAGAATTACCGATGAAACAGGCCTTTCTATACAACGATATTTATCAGGTCCCCTCGGTGGTGACCAACAACTCGGTGCTCGTGTGGCAACGAATGGATTGGACTTAGTGCTTTTTTTCCGCGACCCACTAACTGCACAACCTCACGAGCCAGATATTGCAGCGCTCATCCGATTGTGCGATGTTCATCAAGTGCCTATTGCGACGAACATGGGAACCGCAGAAATATTAATTAATGGCATGAAAGACGGTCGCTTTACATTCCGTGAAGTGATGAAGAGAGAGGAAGGATAGCATGCGGCCGTTAAAAATTGGCATCACGTGTTATCCGACGGTTGGCGGGTCTGGCGTCGTTGCGACGGAGCTGGGCATTCGTCTTGCTGAACGGGGACACGAAATCCATTTCATTACGTCCAGCCTGCCGTTTCGACTTCAACAAGTTCATCCAAACATTTTCTTTCATGAAGTGGTTGTCAATCAATATCAAGTGTTTCGCTACCCTCCATATGATTTGACGTTAGCCAGTAAGATGGCAGAAGTTGCTCGAAAACATCAACTTGACCTCTTGCATGTTCACTATGCCGTTCCGCACGCCATTTCTGCTTCTCTTGCCAAAGATATGTTAGATGGGGATGTGAAAGTGATGACTACGCTTCACGGAACGGATATTACGGTGCTTGCAGAAGATCCTTCCTTGGCAAACATCATTGAACATGGCATAAATCGTTCTGATCAAGTGACGGCGGTGTCCGACTTTCTTGTAAAACAAACGTATGACATGCTTGATATTAAAAATTCAATCGACACCGTATATAACTTTGTCGATGAACGAGAGCTTGTTGACGTGAACCGTCAACTCATACGCGAACAATTCAACATCCAAGATGACGAAAAAGTGATCGTACATATGTCGAACTTTCGCGGTGTGAAACGCGTGGATGATGTAATTCGTGCCTTTGCGCTTATTCAGAGCCAAGTGAAAAGTAAACTCTATCTGATCGGTGACGGTCCAGACCGACATGTGATGGAGACACTCGTGAAATCTTTAGGGTTAGATGATTGTGTATTCTTTTTAGGAAATCAAATGCAAGTGTTTCAACTCTTGGCAATCGGAGATGTGAAACTGCTACTATCTGAAAAAGAAAGCTTTGGACTGGCAGCGTTAGAAGCAATGAGTGTCGGGGTTCCAGTCATCGGTGCAAACATCGGTGGCATCTCCGAAGTCGTCGTGCACGAAGAAACGGGCATCATTGTGCCTGTGTACGAATACGAGCAGGCAGCTGAAGAGGCTGTACGATTGCTCGCGGATAAACAAACTTGGCAACGATACTCAGCGAATAGCAGAAAACGAGCGCTTACGAACTTTAGTAAAGATGTGATTGTCCCACAATACGAAGCACTATATTATCGGATGTTACAAGATGCCTGCCATTAATCATCCGTTTCAGCCGTTGTTTGCCCTTCTTCGAGCGGATGAATTTGAAGTGTACGTCGTTGGCGGTGCGGTGAGAGATTGGCTACAAGGAACGTGCCCAAAAGATGTTGACATGGTAACCAATGAACCGCTGTCATCTTTGGATGAGCGGATTGAAGGAGCGGCACTCATTGCAACAAAAGTGCCGCTCCTTCATTTTAAACGAGACGTGTCGGTCGATGTAAGCCAATGGGAAGGGACAAACATCGTCTCTCATCTACGACAACGTGATTTCACAATGAATGCGATGGCTATTGACGTTTCGGGGAATGTCATTGATCCACTAGATGGTAGAATAGCACTCGAGCAAAAAACCTTACAGCTTGCTTCCCCAAAAAGCTTGTATACAGATCCAGTCCGTATTTTACGAGCGTTTCGTTTCAGGGCGGCATCCGGGTTTATCATTTCTGCGGAAACGATGAGCGCCATTCGTACAGAGAAATACAAACTGCGCGATGTTGCAAAAGAGCGGATCGGGTTGGAAATGAGGAAAATAATCACGAGTTCAAATGCAGAAGCGGTTCTTAATGAACTAGATCATGAACACGTGTTGCCGTACATTTTTCCCGAGTATACGAAAACAAGCCCCCTCTCGTTTTATGGTGTGAAAGAGGAGTGGGAGCGGTGGTTGCTTTTATCCGATCAATGGAAAGTAAATATGACCCTGTGTTTCGAAAATGGGGACTGGCTACTTCTGTTGTACGCGCGTATCACATACGGCATCGGTTGATGCAAAGCGTACGAACACACGCACCGTCTAAAAAAGAAATTTACACATATGGGGTGCACGTACATCTGCAAGTGGACCGGCTAGTGAGTACTGTAGATGAGCAGTTCACTTCAAAAGAGGAACAAATTAAGCAATTAGCAAACCTTATCCCAATTGAGACACGAAAAGATCTTTTGTTACAGCCTAGAGAGTTATTGACCCATTTTCAACGTACACCAGGTCGTTGGCTCGGACTGATGATGGAGCGGTTGGAAAGCGAAGTTGTTGAAGGAACATTAAAAAACGATAAACAAACCTTATGGCAAAGGGCAAAGGAGCTGGATGATGAAAACTAAATTGCTGGAACTGCTTGAAGATGCCAATCGAACGTACCGTTCAGGTCAAGAAATTAGTGATCATTTGAACGTATCAAGAACGGCGGTGTGGAAGCATATTGAATCATTACGCCAAGAAGGGTATGGAATTGAAGCGGTACCTCGTCGTGGCTATCGGCTTGTTTCGCGTCCCAATACGCTCAATGAGTCTGAAGTGCGAAAAGGGCTTAAGACGAAGCATATCGGTCAAACCGTCCGCTATGAGCCTGTCGTCTCCTCTACACAAGATGTGATGAAGGAATGGTACAAACAAGGGGCTGTGCACGGGGCAGTGGTTACGACAGAAGAACAAACGAGCGGCAGAGGGCGAATGAGTCGACCTTGGCAGGCCCCTCAATCCAAAGGCATTATGTTTTCGTTACTCGTAACCCCGCACCTTCCACTGCACACAGCTCCCCAACTGACATTGGTGACGGCTGTAGCCGTTGCAAAAGCGTGTGAAAAGGTAGCAAATGTGAGTGTGAGCATTAAGTGGCCGAATGATTTGTACATCGGTTCAAAGAAGATTGCCGGCATTCTAACAGAGGTGCAAGCTGAAGGAAGTCGTGTGGAAATGATGGTTGCGGGCATTGGATTGAATGTGAATGAAACGACTCAAGAGATGGTGGAGAGAGGCTTAGAGCAAAAAGCTTCTTCGCTCTACATTGAGACGAAACAATCTTGGAATCGAAAGCAATTGCTTCAAGCGATCTTTTCCGAGTTTGAACTCGAGTATGAACGTTGGATTAAAGAAGGGTTTCAAAGCATTCGTAATGAATGGGAAAGGCGGGCGTTGCTTTACGGTCAGACAGTGACGGTAACGGATCAGCACCGTGTCGTTAAAGGTAAGATGGTCGGCATTACAGATGATGGTGTTCTCAAGTTGGAAGACGAGACAGGAGTTGAACGGCTCATTTATAGTGGGGATCTACAATAGAACCGTGCGGTTGTTTTTGCTATACTGAAGGTGTATGAAATGATGGCATCCATTACGGAGCTGTACATGGTTTACCGGTAAATGTAAGTAGTAAATCTGCTTGATCACTGTTGACAGGGACGGAGGGAACGAGATGACCCATCAGACGCTCCCTCTAATTATGGGAGGGATAAGACAATGAAGCAAACGATTGATTTTTTGAAGATGAAGCAAAATGAAGAGATGATTTCTATGATGACGGCTTATGATGCACCGACGGGGCGAATCGTTGAAGAAGCAGACGTTGATATGATTCTCGTCGGTGATTCTGTCGGCATGGTTGTTCACGGTTATGACGGAACACAACCTGTAACGCTAGATGACATGGTTTTGCATACCCGTGCAGTACGGCGAGGGGCAAAGGATACGTTTATAGTAGCGGATTTGCCGTTTATGACTTATCATGGGTCCATAAGTGAGACCGTAGGGAATGCGCGAACGATGATTCAACAAGGCGGAGCTCATGCGGTAAAGCTTGAAGGTTGCACAGATTTGATGGTGGAAAGTATCGAGCAGTTAACCGCAGGAGGTGTGGCAGTCATGGGTCACCTCGGCCTAACGCCGCAGTCAAGTACTGTACTCGGTGGTTTTAAAGTTCAAGGTCGTAGTCAAGAAGAAGAGGCTCGGATCGTTGCTGAAAGTAAGCGAATTGCTGAAGCCGGTGCATTCGCTCTTGTATTAGAGTGCGTGCCTCAAGTCGTCACGAATCGTGTTCGAGAAGCCGTTGAGATTCCAGTTATTGGTATTGGTGCAGGGATTGCTGATGGGCAAGTGCTTGTCTTCCATGATTGTGTCGGAATAACCACAGGTAAACTGCCGAAATTCGTGAAAACCTACGCCAACGTTTATGATCAGATGAAAGAGGCGGTACAGCTGTATCATCATGAAGTGAAAACGGGTGCTTTTCCAACAGAAGCCCACACGTTCTCAGCAAGAAAACAAGGGGCAAAACAATGAAAATTGTCCGTTCAAAGTCAGAGTTTCAACAAACTCGTAGCCGGCTGCAAGGAGTCGTTGGCCTTGTGCCGACGATGGGACCCTTCATGAAGGTCACCTATCTCTCATTCGTCAAGCCAAGCAAGAAGCCGATCAAGTCGTCGTTACGATTTTCATAAACCCTTTACAGTTTGGTGAAGGAGAAGATTATGAGACGTACCCCCGTACCCCGGAAGTGGATCTTGAGAAAGCTCAATCTGCGGGCGCGGACGTTGTTTGGCTTCCAGAAGTTCATGATCTTTACGAGCAAAAACAAACCTTGATGATCGATGTGGGTGAATTAGGCGAAGAGCTGTGTGGGAAGAATCGCCCTGGACATTTTAACGGTATGGCGACGGTAGTGATGAAATTTTTACAAATCATTCGTCCAGATCGTGCTTATTTCGGTCAAAAAGATGCCCAGCAGCTTGCGATCATCAAGCAGATGGCTACCGATTTTCTAATCAATACTACGATCGTTGGTGGTCCGACCGTTCGAGACCACGACGGCTTGGCCTTATCTTCAAGAAATCAATATTTAACTGAACAAGAACGAAAAGATGCACCAGGCTTTACCAAACGCTTAAAAAAGGTGTCGCTGAATTGAAAGAAAACAACAGCCGAAAAGACGTACTAAAAAGAGTGACGGATGCGTTAAGCAACATGGAAGCAAGCGTTGAGTATGTTGAACTAAAAGCATTTCCAACTCTTCAAGCGTCAACGAATGAGTTGCCGGGTGGCGAGTACGTAATAGCAGCTGCGATTCGCTACTCAAAAGCTAGGCTGATCGATAATATCATTTTTACTGTGGAGTAATGGGTAGGAGGATTTTATGAATGTAGACCGTTATGTCGTAATCGATGTAGAAACGACGGGCAACCGTCCGACAGCAGGAGATCAGATCATAGAAGTCGGCATGACGGTGATCGAAAAGATGAAAGTGGTGCACACGTTTTCCTCGCTCGTCTATACGGACCGTAATATTCCACTTTTCATTGAGCAGCTGACAGGTATACGAAGCGAGGATCTTCAAGATGCTCCGTCATTTGAAGCGATTGTTCCTGAGCTTCTCCAAGCATTGGATGGAAGTTGCTTTGTCGCTCACCGGGCAGATTTTGATTTGCAGTTTATTAACGTCGCTCTAGAAAATGCGGGCTATTCACCTTTTGAAGGTCCAGTTTTGGACACGGTAGAAATGGCTCGGATGGTGTATCCGACCCTCGATAGTTACCGGCTATCGGCGATTGCACAACATTTCTCTTTCGGTCATAACGCCCCACACAGGGCGGGGAGTGACGCTCATGTGACTGCAGAAATCCTTATAAAAATGGAAGAGAAGCTACGCTCATTACCAAAAGCAACTGTCATGAAGATGGAGCCATTTACAGCGGGGATGAGTTCCGGATTACAACAGTTAGTGTACGACTGTTTAAAAGACGCGCGCGAACAAGCACCGGACCCGAATGTTCAGTATGTCCGAAGCTTTCCGGTAAAACATATCGAGCTTGAGCTGGAAGGTGCTGTGAAATCCGGACCGTTTTCTGGAGATACATTTTATGGGGAAAAAGGCTCATTACATCAAGTGATCCAAAATTATGAGCCTCGTGGCTCGCAACAGCAAATGGCTGAAGCGGTTTGGCAAGCGTTTGAAAACGAACAACACTTGCTCGTTGAAGCTGCAACAGGTACAGGTAAAACGATGGCTTACTTGTATCCAGCATTCGTAAAAAGTGTTGAGGAGAATTTGCCAGTCGTCATTGCGACCGATACGATTGCCTTGCAACAGCAGATTCTTGAAAACGATGTACCTAAGTTGGAGCGAGCGCTAGGGACAACGGTAAAAACAGCTCTTTTAAAAGGAAGAGACCATTATCTATGTGTGCAGAAGTTTGAACATTTCCTAGAGCGTATGCCTGCACACTATGATGAGCAGCTAATGGCTTGTCAACTACTCGTATGGCTTACTGAAACCGAAACTGGCGATGTAGAGGAACTGAATTTGCCTAGTGGAGGGCGAGCCTTTGGGATGAGCTAAAGAGTGATCCGCATACGTGTGTCGGTGCGGAGTGCGCGTATTGGCACCAGTGTTTCTATTACAAAGCGTTGGAGCGCGCAAAGACGGCTCAACTCATTATTACGAATCACGCCCTTTTGTTTGCTGATCGTTTTTCGAGGCATCAACTGCTTCCAGAATTCCAGTATGCGATCATCGATGAGGCTCATCAAATTGAGGAGACAGCAGGTCGGCATCTCGGCCGTCGCTCAAGCTATCAAGCTCTCGTTCGATGGACGGGTCGGTGGGGACTTCAAGATCGAGAAGGGTTGTTCAGTGAAATTGAGTTGGCCAATCGGACTGAAGATACAAAAGCGTTGTCGAGTGAATGGCTAAAGAATCGTAAATCTGAACTTATCGGTTTGCAACAAGAATGGTTACAGTTATTTCATCAATTGCAAGCCGTCGCAAGTGGGTCTGTCGATCCGGTCGTACGTTACCGGCCTTCTCAATTTCAAGGTCGTGGGGTTGAGGATACGATAAGGCGGGTTGATCTGCTCGTTGATCAAACGCTCCACTCTTGGAACCAAGCCATTGAAGCGTTAGATGAAAAAGACCGTGAGCAAGTGTTATGGAAAAAGGTAAGGCATTTGCTAGATGATCTTAAAGATGAGCATGATCAACTTTCATTTCTACTCGTAGAAGAGCACGAACAGCATGTGTATTGGATGGAAACCGACCGTGATAAGCGAGCAGATCGGATTCGTTTAACCGAAAGGCCAGTCCAAATTGGTAAGCAATTAGATGAACAACTGTTTACGTGTACAAAAAGCATCATATTTACATCCGCTACTTTGACTGTAAAAGGGTCCTTTCAATACATGATGGATGAAATTGGCCTCACGAATAATCAAACCGATACGCTCGTTGTAAAATCACCTTTTTCCTATGAAAATCAAGCAGAATTGCTCATACCAAGTGACTTTCCTGATGTAAAAAATGAGGAACAGTTTGTGAGTAGCGTTACTGAGTTCATATCCATGCTCACAAGTGCTGTTAATGGACGCATGCTCGTCTTATTTACCTCATATGAAATGCTCCAAAAAACGTATGAACAATTAAAGCCATATATCGAGGACCTAAACTATTCCGTATTCACTCAAGGAGCAAACGGCGAGCAGCGTGGGAAGCTCATTAAGAAATTCAAAAAGCATGAACGCTCCATTCTTATGGGCACGAGCACGTTTTGGGAAGGGATTGATTTGCCTGGAGACGACGTGTCTGCCTCATTATCGTAAGACTACCGTTTACGCCGCCGAATGACCCGGTATATACAGCAAAAGCAAATGAGCTTAATAAAAACCGCAAAAACTCGTTTATGAATCTAGCGATTCCAAAAGCCGTCCTCCGATTTAAACAAGGGTTTGGTCGATTGATTCGTACGAGTACAGACCGAGGGCTTGTGTTTGTTCTAGACAAACGTTTAATCGAGGCGAGGTACGGCAAAAGTTTCATCGATTCATTGCCAAACGTACCGGTCACATTCACCGGTACTGACAAAGTATTGGACATTGCTAACGATTTTTACGCTGAAAAAGGAGACCGATAAAATGAGTGATCTCGTGATAAAAGATATGAGCATTATCGACGGCGAGACAGTCATTGAACAAGGGTATGTTGTAATTAGAGAGGGGCAGTTCCAAGAAGTAAGAGCTGGTGACTATGAAACGAATTCAAACACGCGTACACATGTGATCAGTGGAAAAGGGAAAATGATGATACCTGGGCTTGTGAACACACATACCCACTCACCGATGACCCTTCTACGAGGTTGGAGCGATGACCTTGAGCTTGAAAGATGGCTCAGTGAGAAGATCTGGCCTGCTGAAGCACAAATGACCGAACAGATGAGTGAAGTGGGGACGAATCTTGCTCTAGTCGAAATGATTCGATCTGGCACGACGATGTTTTCGGATATGTATCACTTAAACCGTGAAGGCACAGCGAAAGCCGTAGAAGAAACAGGCATGAAAGCATTGCTAACACGTGGAATGATTACGATGTTTGATAGTGCTAGTGTGGCAAGCGAGAAATTGCACAAAGCGGTCGACTATGCAAAACGGTGTAATGCCTCATCGACGAGGCGCCTGAAAGGTGGGTTGTTCCCACATGCGGTATATACGAACCGTTTCACATTTTTAGAAGATGTGAGGGAAGCGGCGACCAAAGAGCAATTGCCAATCCAGCTACACATGAGTGAAACAAAAAAAGAAGTCGCAGACCATTTGCGGACGTATGGCATGCGTCCCGCTGAACATCTTCTTACTGGGGGCATTTTGTCAGAAGGCGATTTGCTCGTGCACGCGGTCCATGTGGATGAGGACGAAATCACGCTAATGAACGATAAAACGTGAACGTTTCTCACAATCCATTGAGTAACCTTAAACTCGGGTCGGGCATTGCCCCGATCCCACACATGCATCGTCAAGGCGTTGGGATCTCGTTAGGGACGGATAGTGCAGCGTCAAACAATACGTTGGATATATTTGCAGAAATGCGCCAAGCGGCGATGCTCCATAAAGGAAATTTGCAGTCTGCTGAAGTCATTTCCAGCCAAGAGGCGTTAAGGATGGCTACAGTGAACGGTGCTAAGGCGCTTGGCTTTTTAGATAGTGGCTTGATTCAAGCGGGGTACGCAGCGGACTTCATTATGATTGATACACGCTCTGCACACCTTCAACCGCTTACGATTGATCCAGCAACAATCGTCTACGCCGCAGGCAAATGCGATGTGAGCGACGTGTATGTGAATGGTCGTCCATTAATGACGAACAAAGAATTGCTCACGATTGACGAAGAACGAGTCTTGTATGATGCCAATCGCGCGAGAAAACAGTTGGTTGAATCGAGCAACTAAGAGGGGGCGTCTGTATGTTAAAGATTGGTGCGATTAGTGTAGGGGCTGTTGTGCTCGTATTGTCAGTCATGCTTTTCGGCGTTCATTCTTCAGCACTCGGCGATATAAATGACAAGAAAAAAGAGATGGAAACCCGCATAATGCATGAAGATGAAGTCGCAAACGTCGTGTATTTTGACCATCATTACGGGGACGAGATGACGGCGAATGCGCTTGTTGATCTCCAAGACTCTCAGCAAGAAGTATGGATGTTTAATGAATCATACGAGCGCTTTGATCGGATCGCCGCTGATCAATTTATAACGAAAGAACAGGCGTGGAGCGTTGTCGAAGAAGAGGCGTCTTCGATTGATGAACAACGAGGTGTCACACTCGGTTTATTGGACGGGGCGTATGTATACGAAGTCATTTATATTGATGAAGAAGACGGTCACATTTATCATTATGTAGATGCCGAGTCAGGAAGTACGAATCAAGTATTAAGACTGCCATAAATCGGGAAATTCAACATCTTCGCTTGAAGTTCGACCGCTCGTCTCGTAAACTAGATAAGTAATGAATTGAGATGTGTATCAATGAAAACAGATGGAATTTTGAAGGGAGTTACCGTACGTGAAACCTACGATTCACAGCATCGGTCAATTTGAAAGCCAAGAAGTGACACTCGGTTGTTGGCTGAGCAATAAAAGATCCAGCGGAAAGATTGCTTTTCTACAACTTCGAGATGGGACAGGCTTTATTCAAGGCGTTGTCGTTAAAAGCGAAGTCGGAGAAGAATTGTTTCAACAAGTTAAAGGGCTTGGGCAAGAGAGTGCTCTCTATGTGACAGGTCAAGTGCAAAAGGATGATCGTGCCCCGAGTGGCTTTGAACTCACCGTCACAGGTGTGGAAGTGATTCAAGAAGCGGTTGACTATCCGATTACACCAAAAGATCATGGAACAGAGTTTCTCATGGATCATCGTCATTTGTGGATTCGTTCGAGCAAACAGCATGCTGTTCTTAGAATTCGCGATATTATTATTCAAGCGACGCATCGCTTTTATCATGAGAATGGATTTACGAAAGTGGACCCACCCATTCTTACTGCGAACTCAGCAGAAGGGACGACGGAGTTGTTCCATACGAAGTATTTTGATGAGGACGCGTTCCTTTCACAATCTGGACAGTTGTACATGGAAGCCGCAGCGATGGCTTTTCAACGCGTATACTCGTTTGGGCCGACATTTAGAGCTGAAAAATCAAAGACCCGCAGGCATCTCATTGAATTTTGGATGATTGAACCAGAGATGGCGTTTTGTGATCACGAAGAAAGCTTAGAAATCCAAGAGGCGTACGTTACGTACATTGTAGATGCGGTACTACGTGAAGGACAAAAAGAATTAAAAACTCTCGAGCGCGACATCGCTCAGCTTGAAAAGATTCGTGCACCGTTTGCACGTTTGACGTACAGCGAAGCGATTCAACGTTTACAAGATAAAGGTTATGAGATTCAGTGGGGAGAAGATCTCGGGTCACCGCATGAGACAGAGCTTGCGAACCAGTTTGACACGCCAGTGTTTATTACACATTGGCCAAAAGAGATCAAAGCGTTCTATATGAAGCCAGACCCTGAGAATGAAGATTTGGTTCTTTGTGCTGACTTGATTGCGCCAGAAGGTTACGGGGAAATTATTGGGGGTAGTCAACGAATTGATGATTATAAACTGATGGATGAACGCTTCAAAGAACATCAGTTGTCAGAAGATGCATACCGCTGGTATAAAGAGCTTAGACAATACGGTAGTGTTCCTCATTCAGGATTTGGACTCGGATTAGAAAGAACGGTTGCTTGGCTTAGCGGAACAGAGCATGTTCGTGAGACGATTCCATTTCCACGTTTGCTTAATCGTTTGTATCCATAAACCGGATACTCCCATCTCCTCGTCCGCCGGAGGAGATGGTTTTTTTCAAAGAGGTAAGGATGTAAGAGGTGAAACCAATGAATAAAAATGTCATGATTGATCTGCTGGAACAAGGTCAAGTATCCATTCCAGTTGTGTTTTTAGATTACTACGACGCACTAGGCATCCACGAGAAAGACATGATGCTTCTGTTGCATTTGCATCGAGAAATCCAGCAAGGGCGTGCATTTCCTACGCCAGAACATTTAGCGAGAAAGATGTCACTGACCGTCGCCCATTGCCAAGAAGGGTTAGGCCGTCTCATGAAACGAGGCGTATTAGCGCTTGAGAAAAAAGAAGATGACGGCATTATGTTTGAAATGTATAGCTTGCGACCGTTTTATGAAAAGATTCTTTACTACTTAGAATCGGAGCAAACCGACCTAGAAGTGAATCAAAGTGGAGAGCTGTATCAACTGTTCGAAAACGAGTTCAGTCGGCCACTTTCACCGATGGAATCTGAAACGATTGGCGTATGGATTGACCAAGACCATTATTCAATGGAAATGATTAAAGCTGCATTAAAAGAAGCGGTGATCTCCGGGAAATTAAATCTCCGCTATATCGATCGAATTTTATATGAGTGGAAGCGAAGTGGCATCAAAACACCAGAACAAGCACACGCACACAGTGAAAGCTTTCGACAAAACAAACGAGCGGAACCGGCAGGAACCAAAAAGACAAGTGAACCGTATCCGACATATAATTGGTTAGAGTCAGATTGACAGATGAGGGGAACCATTTATGCTATCGAATAAACAAACGACATGGGCGATGGAGCAAATTGAACAAATGTACCCAGAAGCGGAGTGTGAACTCACACATACGAATGCTTTAGAGTTACTTGTTGCTGTAATTCTTTCCGCTCAATGCACCGATGCCTCGTAAACAAAGTTACACCTGGACTGTTTTCAAAATACAAACGTCCAGACGACTACATCCGAGTGCCACAAGAAGAATTAGAACAAGATATTCGGCGAATTGGCTTATTTCGAAACAAGGCAAAAAACATTCAAAAAATGAGTCAATCTTTATTAGATCACTACGGTGGTGAAGTGCCTGCGGACCGCGATGAACTTATGAAGCTTGCCGGGGTTGGAAGAAAAACGGCAAATGTCGTTGCGTCTGTCGCATTTGACTTGCCTGCAATTGCTGTAGATACCCACGTAGAGCGGGTATCCAAACGATTAGGCATTTGTCGATGGAAAGACAGTGTTTTAGAAGTAGAAAAGACTCTTATGAGGAAGTTACCCGAAGAAAAATGGTCAGATAGCCATCATCAATTGATTTTTTTCGGTCGTTATCATTGCAAAGCAAGAAACCCTCAGTGCGAAACCTGTCCTCTTCTAGAGATTTGTCGAGAAGGGCGTAAACGAGTCTAGTGACAACAAGGAGGAAATGTATGAGTGCGATCGATGGTGGCTACAGCATCGAAGAGATAAAACAAATGTTACCGTTTGGCAAACTGAAGAGGAGCGCTTAGCGCGAATTTCTAGCAAACTTGCTGGGGAACCGACGTATTCGGTCGCAATTTGTGGCCATTTTTCTGCGGGTAAATCAACACTAATCAATCAATTGCTCGGAGCAGCTCTGCTGCCATCGAGCCCGATCCCGACGACTGCCAATATTATGACAATTCTTGGTGGACCGACCGCCAGATAAAAGCGGTTCAAAGCGATGGGCAAGTGAGTCACTTTGAAAATGAAATTCCGTGGGACAAGCTTCAGGAGATGGCGGTTGATGGCGCGGGTATTGAAGAAGTTGCCCTCACATTGCCAGTGCCGTTTCTTTCGAACAAAGTAACGATTGCCGATACACCGGGCATGGATTCTACAGACCCTACCCATGGGAAGTATACAGCTAATCAGCTCATTACAACAGATGCAATTATCTATGTAACCGACTACAATCATGTTCGCTCGCAAACAAACGTTGAGTTTCTCAGGCAAATCCAGCGGGAAAATAAGCCAATTATCATTGTCATTAATCAGATCGATAAGCACAATGAAAGTGAATTATCGTTTTCTATTTTTTATCATGGCCTAAAAGATATGCTCCAACGGTATGGCATACATCCGGTGGCGATTTATACGACCACTTCAAGAGATGAATCTCATAAACATAATCAATTGCCACTGTTCGTTCAACAGATTCGTTCGTGGTTATATGAAGGCCAGTCATTAATTGCTGATGCCAACGCCCGCATGGTGGAAAGTGCGGTTTCTTCGCTACGAGAACGGCTACTCGCTGACCGTGATCAAGTGACCATCCGAATGCGAGAAGCGATGAAGAACGAAGGTTATCATCAAGAAGATCATCAACGCTATTTCGCTTTAGTCAAAGCGGGTCAAGAAATTGAACAACAATTAGATCAAGAAATCTCAGCACTCGTTCATACGTTGCAACAATTCTACAAACAAACTAACTTGTTCCCTCATGACACGACGTCTGCAGCGAATGACTGGTGGCAGGTCGTTGACGGTTCGTACAAATTCGGATTGTTCGCAGGGAAAAAGAAAAAGTTGGAAGTGGAACAACAATATTTTGATAAGATGATTCATTTAATGAACGAGCGCTACGAGTCGGAAATTCGCTTTTATTTGCTCCAACAGTTTAGCAAATTAGAGATGCCTGAACGCGTTCGAGATGATCTTATTCAACAGGTTGAACAATTGCATTTGCCGGAATCGATCGAGTGGTATAGAGCATTTGTGACGACGGGCGAAAAAAGTAATCAATACATTTATCAGCTTACTAAAGAGATCAATCAAGCTATTATTCAAGATATCAAACGTTCCATTGAGCCAATTGTAGAGCAACTCAGGTCATTATACCCTGAGCGTAAGAGACAACTAGAGCAGCAAAATCAGCAGGATTTGCAACCATTTCAGCGTCTTAATGAACTACAGCAATCGTTTATGGAAGAGGAACAAACAATCCAGTCGCAACTGAACACGGTCCAACAACGACTTCAAACGAGTGCTGCCGCTCATTACGAAGAGAAGATCGAACAGGCGCTAACAGCACATCCCGACTTATCAGGTGTTGATGCGTCGATCGTAGTGAACGATTCCAATGCGGTATTTCAAGAGGATGCTAGAGATAGAGAGCAAATTGCAGACGTATCAAGTGAATCTGTCCAAGTAAAGCCACTGTTCGCACTCGATTCGCTCCGAGGCGACTTGGCAACGTTTCAAGATGTGCTTTTTGAGAAAAACGAACGCAACAACATCGTAGCATTCATCGATCGCCTGGAGAATCGACCGACGTCCGTCGTTGTTGCGGGTGCGTTTAGTGCGGGCAAATCAACGTTCATCAATGCACTTTTGCAAAGGGAACTCATGCCAAGCTCTCCCCATCCAACGACGGCTTCCTTAACAACTGTGAGCGCACCGAGCGGTCGAACCGACCAGAACAAGTTCGTGTTCGAATTAAGACAAGAGCGGACTTAGATAGTGAAATCGCACACGTCTCATATTTGTGCAACTTAACGTACACACTTGAATCATTGAAACAAGCTGAAGGTTTGTCGATTAAGAAGACGGATACGCTCGAAGAAAAGCAATGGGTAGAGTATTTGCGTGCATTGCAAATGGGTGTCAAAAAAGAACAATACGAATGGGGAAGCACGATTGTTATTTCGTTAACGGAATGGCAAGAGATGGCCGTAGATGAAGCAAAAGCTTGTTTAATTGATGTTTCACACGTCTATGTGCATACCGCTTGGACAGATGCAGGCTATGAACTAATTGACACGCCTGGCGTGCAAAGTGTGCATGAACGCCACACTGCACTTGCAATGTCAGAGATCGAAAAAGCGGATGCTTTTATCTATGTGACTTACTATCACCATGCGTTCTCAAACGCTGATGAACGATTCATGGAAAAGATTAAAACCATTCAGTCTCCAGACTATTTGCTTATTAACGCGAGTGATCTCGCTGCAGATGATGGAGAAAAGCAAGCGGTTATGACCCATGTGCGTGATCAACTTCAAACCCTCGGTTTCCCTCATACAGACGTGGTACCTATCTCTAGTAAGCGCGCACTTGAAGACCACACGGATGAAGAAGGGATTCTTTCATTTACTCAACATTTTGAGAACGGTTTGAAACCGGTGTTAAGAGCTCGACTCGATGAGGAATTGGAAGCGTTGCTTAGAGCGCATATTGAAAAGTTATCCGAGTGGCAAGTATGGATGAACCAACCAGAAGCCGACCGAAAACAAAAAGCACAAGCTTTTCGACTACCGGTTCAACAGAAGAAAGATGAAGGAGAA
Source organism: Geomicrobium sp. JCM 19037 (assembly GCF_000698105.1). NCBI lineage: Bacteria > Bacillati > Bacillota > Bacilli > Caryophanales > Geomicrobium > Geomicrobium sp. JCM 19037. Next base: position 153,864 of record NZ_BAWZ01000003.1, read on the forward strand.
GAGGCTATAAGGCAACTAGAATCTGAAGACGTAGAAATTCGTGCCTTCGGTGTGTATGCACATCGTCGCCTATTCTTACGTTTTGCCGATCACTACAAGTCAATCATTTCTGCGAGTGTTGGCCAACAAGAGGGCCGCAAAGACCAGTTGCAAAAAGGGTTGAACGAGTGGATGGAAGTAGCAGAAAACGACTGGAAAACCACTCTAGAACAAGAGGGTGAGCGTCTATATACAGTTTCGAACGAGCGACAACTGCCTATAGACTTACGAGAGCACCTAGACCTTTCACTCCAATTACATGGAACATTAGAAAGTTCGTTAACGAAATAAAGACTCTGAAAGTAAAACCGAGTTTTGTTCATGATCAAGAAGGGGAACAGTTTAAGCAGCGTATTTTAGAACGAACAAAAGAAGCGTTACGTACACGACTCGACGAAGCCGTTGAGCAATTGCGCGAACTGTGGAGCGAGCGGGTTCACCTTGCAAAAGAGGAGCTAACGCAAGACATTGACCGAGTCATGAGCGAGAATGAAGCATGGATGGAGCAATTGCAACACCCACAACCCGATTTAACACGAGTGCAAGAAGAACTCCAATCTCTCAAGTCTCATCTCGTCGCACGAGATCAAGAGTATGTCCATAAATGATGCTGTACGTAGAGGAATAGACAGTCCACTAAAACCCGGTTGCGCTGTACAGCGCAACCGGGTTTTTAAAATGGCGATTTCGTTGAAATGTTCAGCTTAGCACGAGCAGAATTTCGCTCATGTGTCACAGTCTACTCAAAAGTCGTGATCCGTGTATGTTGAGTTAATGAAATTCTTAAACTATTCGGTAAGGTTTCCATCTAACGTCCGCTTTCTTTTCACGAAGTAGGCAATTCGAGCGCTTTTACAGGCAAAAGGCAACATCATGTCGTCATGACTCATGATGAACTCCGGTCAATTTCGCATCGGCTCTGTAGGTGCCGATCGTTGCTAGCCCTTGAGATTTATGGCTTGGCATTTTAACATCTTTGAAAAGACGTAATCGGTATGCTCTTTTTCATCATATAGAAGAAGAGCAAGCTACTTTCTCTGGCTCTTTTATGTAACAATCCCCGTTTTTCAAATGGGACACTTTAAGGTGCAAATCTGCTCATAAATCTCTATTTGTGACCGTTGGGTAAGTTTGTGTGACAATTTAAGTTAAGAATGACGGATTTTGCTCGTTTAATTGTCTCAAAAGCTAATATTTGAGGCAATTGATACTCATCTGTTTTATTTAAAACGGTAGATCGTAGAGCGTATGTTTTCCTTTAGCTCGCTAGACAACAGGGAAAACAAGTGGAGCCGAATGGGCTTCTAATGTTTGCTTTATCGTCTGAACTACAGCCATCTGCCTTTAGTGGCAATCAAACATATGATTTACATCGACTTATCAAGATAGAGTAGCTGAGCGGTAGGCGAAATTTAAACAGAGAATTGTTCAGCTTTATGCGATCTACATCTAATTTTTGTGCACGGATAAAAAACCGCCCGTTACGGGCGGTTTTGACTATTCTTCATTATCATCTTCATCATCGTTTGTGGTTTCTGATTGGGTTTCTTCTTCTGGATCTTCGCCATCATCACTAGAGTCGTCTCCGTCAGAACCGCCTTCTCCTTCGCCGTTGTCACCTTCGTCTGTCGGTGGGGTAGGGGTCGGTTCATCTGATTCATCTGCGTCTTCAGGAGGGCTTTGATCTTCTTCAGGTGCTTCTTCTTCTTCATTTTCTTCTTCGTCTTCTTCTGGATCTTCTTCTTCAATTGCTTCAGCGATTTCTACGGACGTTTGCGCACTGTCAATCGGTTCTCCGTCACGAACTGCAACGACTTCAAAGTTATGAGTACTCTCTCTTTCTGGGTCAGTGAGCACAAATTGTCGGTCACTGCTCTCCTGTACGTCACTCATTCCTTGACCGTTTACACCGTGGCGGACGATAAAGCTTACGCCGTCCATCGCTTCATCAGGGAAGTTCCAGCTTACGATAATTTGGTTATTGCCTTCATCAAATCCAGCTGTAAGATCAGATATTTCTTCACTCACTTCTGGTTCGTCAGGCATATCCGGTGTTCCACCACAAATATATAGTTCTCCACCTTGCTCACAAACGGAATCAGGACGTTGGAAGTCCGATACGTCCATACCTGCATGAACTTCGGTCATAATCGTTCGGAAGATATTTCTTGCAAGCTGATGCTCTTCACCGAGCAAATACCCGGCACCACGATTTTCGTATCCCGTCCATACTGCTGCGGTGTACTCAGGGGTGTACCCTGCAAACCAAATGTCTGGCACGCCACCTGCGGGAACGTTGTCTCTTTCTCCATCACCGAAGTTCGATGTTCCTGTTTTACCAGCGAGTGGAAGACCTTCAATGTTCGCAGCGGTACCCGTTCCCCGTGGGTCCGTCACGACATCTTTAAGCATATCGGTCACCATATAAGCGGTGTAATCGTTCATCGCCCGAGTGGACTCAGGCGTTAAGTCCAATTCACGTTCGTCTGTAAAGACAATCTTGCGCACACTGTACGGATCGTTATACACACCGTCGTTACCAAAAGCAGCATACGCTCCTGCAATTGTTTCTGGTGACTCGTATTGTGAACCAAGCGCATTTCCTTCTTCAACGCTATCGAACTCCATGCCTAGACGGTTCGCAAACTCATGTGCTTCTTCCTTGCCCACCTCTTGATGGGCTTTTAGCGCTGGAATGTTTAATGACCGCACGAGTGCTTCACGCATCGTCACTTGCCCGCTGTAATTACCAGAAGCATTCCGAATTTGTGTGCCATCGGAATAGCTGTGCGGCTCATCTACGAGCGTTTGACCGGTCCCCCAACCGAGGTTATCGATCGCTGGCCCGAAATCAAGCATCGGTTTTACTGTTGAACCAGGTTGGCCGACGCGATTCATCGCATAGCTATCGCCACGAAGCACTTCCTCGCCGCCTCGGTCTCCAACAATGGCAGCAATTCCGCCGGTATTCGTATTAAGCATGGTGAACCCGACTTGGAAAGCAGGGTCATCTGGGAATCCACTAATATAATCGTTCGTTTGAATGACTTGTTCAGCATAACGCTGGGCTTCAACGTCAATTGTTGTGTACACATCAAAGCCAGCTGCGTACAAGTCGCCGATTTCTAATCCGTCGATTTGTTCAATTTCACGCATTACGTGGTTAATAAACGACGTATGCCCAATTGAATCATCAGCAGGAGTGTAGTCAAGCTGGTCTTCAATGTTCGTATTTCTCGCTTCCTCGGCTTCTTCATTTGTAATCAACTCTTGGTCTTCCATCATAGAAATGATCAAGTTTCGTCGATTTTCAGCGTTCTCTGGGTTCTCAATAGGGTTGTAATAAGACGGTCTTCTCGGCACGGCTGCAAGAACCGCTGCGTCAGCAATCGTTAATTCTTCTAAGCTCTCTTTGTCGAACCAACGAATCGAAGCCTCGCCAATTCCGTAAGCTTCATGGCTGAAATAGATGATATTTAAGTACATTTCCATAATCTCATCTTTACTGAATTGACGCTCTAATTGCAGAGCCAGCCACTGTTCTTGTACCTTTCTTGACATTGATTTATCTGCGCTCAAAAACGCATTCCGAACAACTTGTTGCGTAATTGTACTCGCACCTTCTGAACCAAAGCCACCGGTAATGTTGGCAATAACGGCACCACCAACGCGTCGAACATCGACACCCATATGTCATAAAAACGCATATCCTCTACAGCGATAAAAGCGTCTTGGACATGTTGTGGGGTCTCTTCGATTGTCCGGTAGCTACGCGCTTCATTTCCGTGCAGCCGTCCAATTTCATTGTCATTCACATCGTACACCGTAGCTCCTTCAGCGAGCATCAACTCATCTGGGTCTAATTCAGGTGCACCACTTATAATTGCAGCAGCGGTTGCAACGCCCGCAAGCAAGCCAACGACAATGACAATTGCAAAACTAATGATTAACTTTTTAAATAGTGAGCGTTTTCCTTTTGATTTCTTTTTAGATGGTTTTTGGTTTTTGTTAGAAGAAGTTTCGGCTGCTCGCCGTTTCTCCGTTCTTGATCTATATTCTGTCATAAATTCCCCTCATTTCTCATTACTTTAGACGTTACAACCTGTCACAGGTTACATTATTGAAATAATAAATCGACAGCAGGCAGAAAATCGACAGGTGGAAGCGTAGTATTTGCTAGTTTTACACCGTATGTTTCAATGTGAGTCTTCTGTACAGATTTTCGCTCGGTTGAAGCTTTCAAATGCAAGAAATCACTCGTTTTGATGACAAAGGTTTCTTGAGAGCGGGCAAATCGCAAGATGAGAAATCCAAAACCTCCGTGTGCATCAATCTCTTGCATATGTGTAATTTGATGCTCGTGTAAGTTTTTTAGAGGAAAAGATTGAACTTGATGGGTTTCCTTAGCTTCGAAATCGACGTATCGACCTTTATATACGCCGTTATAGTCCGTCGTAGACGCTTGCCGAAAATACGCTTCTGTAATTTTGGCTCGGCTTCTTTTCGGGTAATCGACGTTTACAATTTGTACAGGCGTTGGTTTTTTATGAATAATTGCTCGTTCAGTATTTCGATAGTGAATGATTGATTGGTTAATGTCTTCTTCTAAGCTCATTCCTCGGTTTGCTTTCCCCATTTTCTGGGGGTCGCTGATTTCGTGTAGCGCTTTCCGTTCGGATAACGAAACGTCAATCGTCTCATCCTTTCCCGGAGGTCTCAATATGAATAATAACAACAGCTAATAATAGCATACGTTTTACGATTTTTGAAGAATTGTTTTCTATGAGACGGGCTCATGTTACACTTTTTAAAGTGCTATGAAAGAGGTGAACAAAACATGAACGATAAACCAACGAATATTGGTTTTGGCAATATTGTTCCCGGCGAGCGCATTATCTCCATTGTACATGCAGATTCTGCACCGACCAAGCGTATTGTGCAAGAGTCGAAAGAAAGAAAAATGTGCATTGATGCCACAAATGGACGTAAAACGAGAAGTATTATTCTTATGGATAGTAACCATGTCGTTTTGTCAGCGATCCACCTGAGACGATCGGCCATCGTCTTGGCGATGAATAAAGAGAACATTTGACGAATTAATACCAGTTTTGTCAGCCAGAAAGGAGATGGGACTTGTTTGCGTGAATCTTACCGTTAAGAAAGAAGGCAGTACGTTTTCTTAAACGGGGAGGGCGATTCGATTGACTTATGTAAAAACGCAAGCAGTGGCAGACATGCTCCAAGTGGCACCAAAGACGATTCAAAACTGGGTAAGAAAACACGGAGTTCAAGTGAACACCAATGATCGTGGCCATTATTTGTATGACGAACAGATGATTGAAATGCTAAAAGGCATAAAAGAGCGGCAAATGCCGGCGCAAGAGGCGTTCATCATCAACCAAGAGGAGAAATCACCAACACTCATGGCGTCAACGAGAGAAGCAGAGAAGAAGATGGAAGACATCTTGTTTCGACTTGAACATTTAGAAAGAATGATTGAAAGAAAAGCCGATGAAGTCGTTAGCTTTCAACTTCTTAAACATCGCCATGAGTTGGATGATGTTCAAAAATCGATGCTCTCTCTTGAAGATCAGCTCGCATCCTTTCAAAATGACGATCAAAGTAGTGAAACAAAAACGGATGAACAACCGGTACGTGAGAAAAGAAAACTCGGCAAAATGTTCTCTTTCTCCGGTTCATAAAGTGAGGGACTAACCATGGTACAGCAACTTCGCGAACGGTCACTTCAACTGCTCAGTGACGTTGAGCGAGCGAAGCAATATCATCGACAAAAGCAAGAAGGACAGTCGTTTTCATTTGAAGGAACGATTCTTCCATTCGTGAATGAAGTGCAAGAGCGTGTTGAAGTGTGGCGGGGAGAAGCGTTAGCGTTCGCAGAAGAAAATGCAATGAATACGCTAAATGCGGTGCAAATTGAACATACATACGAAAATATGTATGTGATTCCAACAGAATCGTTTCAAGCACACGTTCGCGAGAAACGATATGAAGAACGGATACAAGCAATTTACTATGTCATGGAATTGCTATTCGATGAGATGAACGAAAAGAGCAACGCCGATTAGGGCGTTGCTCTTTTCCGTGTTAGAACCTTCCCGACTTTAAAATCGAGAAGAGGATAAGCACAAACATGAGGAACGAAACGATAAAGCTAATTTGAATGACAGGTAATTGCACGAGGATAGATCCTTGTTCACCAAACGTAGAACCAATGATTAGACCGACCATGATGATGCTAAACGCGAGTAACGTCAGGCTAAAAGAGATGCGGTTGGAAATGCGGTCCAGTTTGCGAAAGAACAAATTCAACTTTGGCAACCGCAATTGAACCGAGAGTTCGTCATTTCCAACACGATCAATGGCTCGTTTCAGTGAAGTAGGGAGAGCAAAAAGCGTTTTTGACTGTGACTTTGCTTGTCGATAGATATCCTTTGACCAGTTCTTTGGATTCAATCGTTCACGGGCTAAGTCGCGTCCATACGGCTCGGCAATTTCAACGATACTTAAATTCGGATCAAGGCGGGAAAGGATGCTTTCCACGGTAATGAATGCTTTTGCAAGTAACGTATATTCCTTATAAATTCGAATGTTATACCGGTGGGACGCAGAAAAGATATCATTAATCGCTTCGCCTATTTTTACTTCTTCAAATGGTTGCTCATAATATTTATCCAGTAAGTATTCTACTTCTTCACTAAACTCTTCGGGGTCGACCGTATCTGGGACATCCGCCATCGTATACACAGACCGAGCCACATCGTTAGGGTCACCTCTCGTCAAAGAGATCACATAGTCAACGAATTGATTTCGCATTGATTTATTCAAGCGACCAATCTGACCGTAGTCAAGCATGCAAATCTTCTCATCACGGGTGACAATGAAGTTACCGGGGTGGGGGTCGCTGTGAAAGAAGCCATCGATCAATACTTGTTGTAAAAAAGCATCAGCAAGTTCGCGAGCGAACTGCTGGCGTATCTCTTCATTCGGAGGTTCCCAATCATGTAAGCTGTCCCCATCTATAAAGCTCATCGTAATCATCTTCCGGGTACAAAGCGGCTCATAGATTTCTGGAACTTGAATGAGCGAAAATTTCTTCATATTCATCCGCATTTTTTCTGTGTTGCGAATCTCAAGTGTGTAGTCCACTTCATTACGAATGGCCTCTGCGAATTCATCTGCAACTTCTTCTAACCGGTAATATTCCGCCCAACGAAAACGTTGTGTAAATAGGCGAGCAATGTCATGAAGAATGTCCAAGTCTTTTTCTATTGTCTCTTTAATATTTGGTCGAGCCACTTTGACGGCAACAATTGTACCGTCATCCAGCTCTGCTTTATGAACTTGCCCGATTGAAGCTGCAGCAATGGGCAACTCATTGAAGCTTTTGTATGCTTTTTCAATCGGCATGTTTAATTCTTCTTCAACAATGGCCTTCACTTCGCTATATTTAAACGCTGCCACGTTATCTTGAAGTTCAACAAGTTCATCAACAATATGCTTCGGAAAAAGATCTTGGCGAGTACTGACCATTTGACCTAATTTAATGAAGGTCGGCCCGAGTTCTTCCAATGCATTACGAAGCGCTCGCCAATCAGTCGATAGTTCGGGTCATTCCGATTTGTAGCCATACGCTTTGGAAGGGACAACACATGAAAAAGACCAACTTCTTTGAGTACGTATCCAAACCCATGGCGGGCGAGGATGGTGACAATTTTTCGGTAACGATTGGCATGTTTTAACCCATTAGAGAGCAATAGTCATCTTCCTTACGACTCTTTAGAGTCAGTTGAATCATTTTGGTTGTTCACGAGTGTTTCCAGATGAGCGATTTGTTCTTCAAGGCGGCTTAAATCATCCGTCGTAACTAGACCCATGTCTTTGAACATCTTTTTCATACGCACTTTGGAGGCATCTGACCATTCTTGTTCCTTTGATTCACCTTTAGAGATCAGTTCCTCTGCAAATTGCTCAGCTTCCTTTGGCGTAATTCTTCCGCGGGTAACAAGGTCGTCTAAATAACTTTGCACTTTCTCTGTTCCAGCAGCGGCAGCACCAAGTCCTAAGAAAAATCCATTCTTTAACCAATCATTCATCGTTAACAGCCTCCCTAATACAATCGTTATAGCTATCTAGTTTCCCGAAAAACCAAGATTTTAACCATTTGTTAGCTGTTGTTGTCTTTAAATGCTGAAACGACTAAGTAGACGAGTGTAACGATTGAAAAAGCACTAAGTGAAAATACAAGAAATGTGCTCGCGTCACTACCAGCCTCTTCCCCATATGCTGCTAGTGTTTGCGTAGTTGGGGCTAAAAATGCTAAGAAAACAATCATGCTCATCATTGCGGTTTTAAATTTCATTTTTCTCTTCCTCCTTCGTAGACGCCATTCTTCATTAATTATAGAAGGATTGGGCTTGATTTTCAACGAAATGTATTACGGTTTCTCGTTTTGTACGCTTTTGTCGATAAACTCATCACATCGTTAAAGAAATAGAAGAAATCTTCAAACAAGCGTGTTATAATTCACGTTATATATGTTACGGTTAGCGTTAGAATTGTATACAAAGGCGGCGTAAAAGATGGCACAAAAAAGTGAAACAATCGAGGAAGTCCAACTAGAAGACATCATTATTGCATACCAAACGTTAAAAGATGTCGTGACGCACACCCCTCTTCAAAGAGATGAGGTTTTATCAGAGCGCTACGATGCCAATATATATTTAAAAAGAGAAGACATGCAAGTCGTTCGCTCATTTAAGATTAGAGGCGCTTATTACTTAATGAAAAGCCTTCCTGAAGAAGACCTCCAAAACGGTGTTGTTTGCGCAAGTGCAGGCAACCATGCTCAAGGAGTGGCCTATTCCTGCAGGCAGTTAAAAGTTAAAGGGAAAATCTTCATGCCAACAACGACACCGAGGCAAAAACAAGACCAAGTGAAGCAATTTGGGAAAGAATTTGTTGACGTTATCATTACTGGAGATACATTTGATGATGCATTTAAAGAGGCGAAACGCTATGAAGAAGAGCATGGCATGACTTTTGTTCACCCGTTTGATCATGAAAAGATCATTGCTGGCCAAGGAACGGTTGGAATGGAAATTCTTAATGATATCGGAGAGAACATTGATTATGTATTTGCCTCAATTGGAGGTGGTGGCCTTATTTCCGGTGTCGGCACGTATTTAAAGTCGATTGACCCTCGCATTAACATCATTGGTGTAGAACCTAAAGGAGCGCCATCAATGCGGGACTCCCTCGCAAAAAGTGAGGTTGTTGAGCTTGGTGAGATTGACAAGTTTGTTGACGGCGCTGCAGTGAAGCGTGTCGGCAACAAAACATTTAGAATGTGTGAAAAACTTTTAGATGATGTCGTATTAGTGCCTGAAGGTAAGATTTGTTCGACAATTTTGGAGTTGTATAATCAGCAAGCCATTGTCGCAGAACCTGCTGGAGCCATGTCCATTTCTGCTCTAGACTTTTATCAGGATCAGATTAAAGGAAAAACGGTCGTTTGTGTCGTATCAGGGGGAAACAATGACATCGGTAGAATGGCAGAGATGAGAGAACGATCGCTCGTTTATGAAGGTTTACAGCACTACTTTATCGTGAATTTCCCACAAAGAGCTGGAGCTTTACGAGAATTTTTAAATGATGTACTCGGTCCAAATGATGACATTACGAGGTTTGATTATGTGAAAAAGAATAACCGGTCAGTTGCGCCCGCGCTTGTCGGAATTGAACTGAAACATGCTGATGACTATCCGGTTCTTATGGCTCGTATGCGATCTGAAGGGTTTGATGTTGATGAAATCTCTACGTCAGACAAATTGTTCAATTTCGTCTTATGATCATTCGAGAGGAGTCTGAATTCTGGGTCGTTACGACGCAACATGAGCACGGGGGACTAAGCGGTCACCTTGCCAGTCGTTGGGGTGATACAAATCGAAGGAAACAAAGCGACTGGCAATCGGTTGTAATCGCCGCGCGGGAACATGATCGCGGGTGGAAAGAAGCCGACCACCTCCCGAAATGGGACGCCATTCATGGGCAACCGCATGACTTTAATTCCTATCCAGATGAGGATAAGATTGCACTTTATCGAAACGGGATCGAAGAAGTGCAGTTGATGGATGAGCGAGCAGCATATTTGGTGAGTCGCCATTTGTCGGCATTCTTTATAAGTATTGATACGCCTCGTGCATCTGCATTTATAAAGGGTGAGCAGCTGCGGCAATCGAACATGAGGATAAAGACAGATACGACGATCGACCAACAAATACTCACAATGTGCGACGAGCTGTCGCTATATGCATGCTTGAACCGACCGGGAGTACAAAAGAAAGATGAGTTTCCTTGGTTTAAGAATGGTTTCTCTTCTCGATTTACATTTTTAGATGATCAAATTGTGCAAGCACATTGGCACGACGAGCGGCGGATTGTTTTGGATCCGTTTCCGCTTTTGGAGACGATCCGTTACCCATTACACAGTTTTCACTTGCAAAAGGAGATCGTGTTTTCGGATGGCTTGAAAGCAGCGTGGAATCATGCCAAAATGGAAAAGAATATCGTGACGTTCATGAAAGCAAGCGAAGCATAAATAACGGTTTTTGAAGAAGCGCTCGGGTGTAGATTTTCACCTGTTGGCAGTAGTGAACTTGACTGCCTGTAGCGCTTTTTTGTTTGTGCATCATAGTGTATTGACTCCATAAACAAAAAGGGGAATGAGCGTGCTAGAAGAAATTACCGAGGCCGAGTGGCGAAAAAGAAACATCCGATACACATTGATCGTGTCCCCGTTTTGTTTAAGTTGTCAAGTGGCAGAAACGATGGTTGAAGAAGCGTTTCGGTACGTAGCTCCAAAAGAAACAATGTATAAATTAAATTTACAACTCACGAAGACATTTGCTTATGATTACAACATTGAAACCGTCCCGACGTTATTATGCAAACAACCTGAGGGGTATACTCAGCTCACACAAATTCGGTCCACCGCAAACGTCATCCAATGGTTGTCGAAACGAGGAAAGGAGAATCGAAGTGAAAGCGCCAGCATTTTCATTATTAAATCCGGTATCAAACGAACGGATATCTTTGGAAGATTATAAAGGCAAGCCATTACTTCTGACGTTTTGGGCATCTTGGTGCCTGATTCGCAAATCGACCTCGACAAAAAAGCGAAAATCCAACAGTCGTTGGAAGAAGCGGGTTTACACTTGTTGTTTATTAATGTAGAAGGCCGTGAGAGAAACCGTGGTGATGGCAAACAATTTATGGACAATGCCCCGTACACCGTTTTGTATGTGATCGATGACGGAATGACTACATACGAAGCGTATCGCGCCATCGGTGTACCAACGACGGTCCTCATCAATGAACGGGGTGAGGTATCAGAGCGATTCGGTGACAAAACGCCTTTTACGGAAATTGTGCAACATTTGACCCCGTGGATTCGTTAAATAGCTATCTCATACGCAATTTGTTATGATAGAAGCCGAGAACGCTGTTTTTGAGGAGGAACAAACGATGAAAATAATTTCTATTGAACCGACACCAAGTCCGAATACGATGAAACTAACGCTAGATGAATCTCTTTCCAGTGGGAAGAGCAATAATTATACAAAAACGGACTATGCGGGTGCACCCGAAGAAATCAAAGAGCTTTTTCAAATCGAAGGAATTAAAGGGGTTTATCACGTCGCAGACTTCATCGCATTAGAACGTGAACCAAAAGCGAAATGGGAAGCTGTCCTGCAAGAGGCAAGAAAAGTCTTTGGCGAGCAAACCCAGAGCACGAGCACGGGTGAACACGTGATGGATGAACATTACGGAGAGGTCACTGTTCAACTGCAAGTGTATAAAAACATTCCGATGCAAATTAAGCTCGTCGCAGGTGATGAGGAGAAGCGCGTCGCTTTACCTGGGCGCTTCATGGAAGCGGCGTTTACTGCGGCTGGAGATTCGGAAAACATTGTGACAGAACGTAAATGGGAAGAGCGAAGTGTTCGCTACGGAAGTGATTTGGATAAGATCGGTGAAGAGGTAGCAGAGGAAATTGAAGCGGCCTACACGAAGGAACGTTTGAATAAACTGATTGAGTGGAGCGAAGTGTCTGGATCAAACAGCCGACCAGAACCTTATGCTGTTACGCTGGAGATGCTTGATAACCCAGATTGGAAAGCACGCTTTGCCGCCTTAGATCAGATGGACCCGTCTGAGGAGGACCTCGAAGTACTGCAAAAGGCGATGAAAGACCAGAAGTTATCAGTTCGGCGTCTTGCGGTTACACTAATCGGCATGATCGAAACGCCAGCCATTCTTCCTTATTTGTACGAGGCGATGAACGATAAGTCGGCAACGGTACGGCGGACAGCTGCAGATGCGTTTTCTGATCTTGGCGATGCGAGTGCAATGGACGTTGTCATTGAAAGCTTAACAGACAAAAGCAAACTCGTTCGTTGGCGAGCAGCAATGTTCTTATATGAGCTTGGAGACGAGCGGGCGATTGAACCGTTAAAAGCAGCCATTGGTGACTCGGAATTTGAAGTTGACATGCAGATGCAGCTCGCGCTTGAAAGAATTGCTGGTGGTGAAGAAGCGAAAGGGTCAGTCTGGAAACAAATGACCGATTCAGTAAGAGCGAGCAGGGAATCTTAAGAGGTGGAAGAGATGACGAACGAACAATTAATTCAACAACTTGAAGACAAGAAAATGACCGACGTGCTCGAGCTCATAGAAGAAGCGAAAGCCGGTGAGTTTGATGAGCTCGAGCTCGTTGAATCTCTTGGATTGTTGCGTGATGAAGACTTGAACCGACGAGTAATTGCGTTACTTGAAGAGATCGGTGTCGAGATCGTGTACGTAACTGATGAGGAGTAATCAAGGAAGGAGCACCGCTTATGCGAGAAGTACCGGCGAAGCGCCTATCTAAAAAGGCGCTTCCTGTTTGGCGTATTACAGGACTTTTAGAAAGTTTATTTTACTTAGTATTACCACTTGCATATGCAGGGTTGTCGTTTTTCTTTGATTGGCCGTTTTGGATTTTATACCCGGTGATGCTGCTATGGATCTTGATTGCAATATTAAAAAGTCTTGTCATTCCAGCAGTTAGGTGGCGCCGATGGCGCTATGAAGTTCACGACGAGGAAATTGACTTTCAGTACGGTGTATTCATTATACGTAGAACGCTCGTTCCAATGAATCGTGTGCAGCATGTAGATACAGAACAAGGGCCGATCTATAGACACTATAAGCTATCGGCTGTTTCCATATCAACGGCTGCGACCATTCATCAAATTCCTGCATTAACAGAAGAAGTGGCCTCGGATCTTCGGGATCAAATTGCCGTTTTGGCCCAAACGGCTGATGAAGATGACTGACGGTAAAAGAATGCACTGGGCAGCTGTCGTAATCATGGTGTTATCGGGCTTGAAAAGTTTTATTATCCCGATCATCATAGCCTTTTTTATCGGAGGTACAGGATTTCCAGGTTTATTCGCACTCATCATCATACCTGCAATCTTGCTCATCTCTGGAGGATATAGCTTTTTGTATTGGTTCATGTACCGATACCGTGTGGAAGATCGAGAACTTCATATTCGCCAAGGCGTCCTCATAAAAAAACAGCGCTATATTCAAAGAAGTCGTGTACAAAGCTTTGACATGTCGGCGGGTCTTTTACAACGACTTTTGGGTTAGTAAAAGTGAAAATTGAGACTGCAGGTGGAGGCAGTGAGCCTGATGTAGAGTTAATTGCACTCGACCGAAGTGAAGCGAATCGCCTAAAGAAAAAACTTCTCAAAAAACCTCAAGAAGAGATGGTTGATGAAGAGGTCCAAACAGATGAAAAGGCGCTTTATGAAGAGCCGCACACAGATGAAGAACTTGTGGATCAAGAACTGGATGAGGTGGGAGAAGATTGGGTAGAAGAAGAGCCAGAAGAAAAGTGGGTACTCGGTACGAAGCGACTAATCGTAGCCGGTATGACGTCTGGCGGTGTCGGACTTGTGCTATCAGCAGTAGTGGCACTCGTATCCCAAATCGACTTCCTTTTGCCTGAACAATTTTACGAGTCAACGATCGGTATTGCACTCTCCTTAACGATGACGCTTATTGCTGTGATTGTCGTTTCTATTGCCATTATTGCTTGGGTTATTTCAATAGGAATTACAGTCATCAAGTACGGGCAATTTCAAGTGGAAAAGCGCGGGACGGATATTATCGTTTCCCGAGGATTGTTGGAAAGAAAACAACTCACACTAAAAGAACACCGGATTACTGCTGTCCGCATGGTTTCGAGTATTCTTAGACAGCCGTTTGGCTATACAACCTTATATGTTGAATCTAAAGGTGGCGGCAGTGCAGAGGAGCAACAGTCAACGATGCTCATTCCGCTTATTAAACGTTCTGAAGTGGAGGACGTGCTCGCTCAGTTTCTACCAGAATTCTCTTTTGAAGAGGAATACACGTTGTCACGTTTGCCGAAGAGGGCGAAGTTCCGCTACATGATTCGCTCCGTTTTCCCTCTCTTATTCGTGATTGTTCCGATCGTCTATTTCTTCCAACCGGTAGGGTGGTACAGTTTATTGTTGATTATTCCGGGTATGCTCGTCGGGCATTGGCGACATAAGCACGGAGGATTTTATCATGATGATCAATTTGTTATTATGCAATGGCGATTGTTCAACCTGAACCGAGTTCTCATTCCTAAGCGAAGAATTCAAGCTGCTGACGTCGTACAATCCCCAATTCAAAGGTGGAGAACGTTATCAACATTTTCAGTATCCATTCTTTCAAGTTTATCGGGGAAAAGTTTTGAAGTATATGATTTAGGCGAAGAAGACGGACGGACGTTACTCGCCTGGTTTTCAAAACATCATACACAACTGGATTCAAACGAAAAAGAAGATGAACCGCTCTAAAGGGTTCATCTTCTTTATTTTAGTGTCTGCATATTCGTATACGTAAGCACTTGACGCTCGTTTTGGTCAGACGTGCATTCAAATCGGTCATACACGTAATCTTCACCGATATGGTGCAAAATGCGTTCGTAACGATGTTGAATAATGATGGAGGACGCTTCTTTTTCAAAGATCAAGAAGTTCACTCCGGTAAACTTTTGCTCCTCTTGTGCGTGCAACAATTGGCGAAGTAACGTGTTGTGACATTTCACAAGATGTTTACGTTTATATCCGAAATCTCTAAGAATACTTGCTAGAGATTCTTTCGCTGGCGTTTCAAGTTCGTTGAGCAGAATTTGGAAAGGTTCAAACTGTTCCTTGTGAATACGAACGGCAGCACCTTGTTCGAGCCGGACTTTCTTGCCGTTTCTTAATTTGAATTTCCATTCGCGCTCATGAAGAACCATCAACCACTCGTCATGTTTTGCATTGTACCATTCTAAATCAAAAGGCAACCGTCTAGCATCATGCGCTCTTTTTGCGAGTTTTCGATGAGTACAATTTCTTCTTCTTCATACCCTAATGTAAAATATAAATAAGGATCTTCTGATTGACGATGGCCATTTTTAAAGCGCAAGCGAGAATCTTGAAGGTGTTTCTTTTGTTCTTTTAAATGTTGGATGTTTGCACTTGTTACGTTTTCTAGATTTGTGAGCGCTCTGAGCACAGACCCTCGAAATGAACGAGAGGTTTTTCCGTCAAAAGGATGGATGTTGTTTCCCGAGATCGTAAACCGTTCACCACCACGGTCTTTTAGCGAAAAGATCGCATCCACATCAAAGATTTCGTGTACACCTTGAACGAGAATGGTTCCGGTCCAAATCTTGTTTTGGGGTGTATGGATTTCTTCTAGCACTCCGTAATAACTGCACGTCGAATCATTTTGAAAAATAACCGTTTTTCCTTGCCATTGCAATGCTTCTTTACGATTCATACATATCCTCTCTTTTCAACACAGTTCACCTAATCATTATAAAGGGCTTTCAACCGTTGTTCAACCATCTAGCTCGATTCTCCCTTTTTCATAAGCGTGGATGAGACCGAGTGCTGAAACTTGGCAATCGACGTTTAACATATTGGATTCATCATCTGTAAGTTGTTCGAGCTGATAATAATCTTGAACGGTTTGTTGAAGGACGCGCGCTAACCGCTTTGCATCTTGTGACTCTGTTCTTAAAGCATCAATAAATTTCTCGAGCAGTTGTTCGCTGTTTAGAAACAGTTGATCGGTTTGCTGAGGGGCGCCAAAATGGCCTAAATACAAAACATCCGGAGATAACCGACGAATCTTTTCCCACGAATTTGCCATCATTGCTGGGTCGAATTGGGAAGGGGATGTACTCGGCACGCTTACACATTGATTGTGACGATCGCTCAAACTTTTATAATAGACCGCAACCGTATCGCCAGTAAAGATCCCATTCGTTTCGCTGTCTAGAATGGAGATATGATGCATTGCATGGCCAGGAGTATGGAAAAATGTGAGCGTTCGGTTGTTGCCAATAGAGAGCTGTGCTCCATCTTCTTGACTAACGACCATCCGTTTTGGAACGGGGAGAACAGGTGCAAACGTGCGGTCAAACGCATCGCCATACACAACACGAGCTCCTTCGATCAATTTCGTCGGGTCAATGAGATGTTTGTAGCCACTTGGGTGAACGTGGACGCGAGCATTAGTGGCGTGTTGAACGAGCTGCCCAGCACCTCCTGCATGATCTAAATGAATGTGGGTTAAGATAATGTGAGAAATATCAGTCATTTTATAACCGAGCTGTTTGAGTCCAAGGCGAATCGGCTCAAATGATTGACTCGGTCCTGTTTCGATAATGGTTAGTTGCTCATTATCCAACACATAAATTCCGGTACGTTCTTTCATGCCAAGGTCGAGTCCGTCAATGAGATACGTGTGATCAAATAGTTTCTGCATCATCGATTCCTTTCCAAAGTGGCTGATTGTAACGGCAAGTGCCATATGCTCATTATTTTAACGTAAAATCACAATTTGCATAAAGGATATCTTAACAATCTTCCGATTTATAAAAATTCACTTCGTCGTCTTCTGTACTGGTATTATGAATAAGATATTTTGAATGGATACAAGATGAACTTTATGACTTGTTGTTTTGCGATAATTGAATGTTACAATCCGAGCCTTCCATAGACTTCTAAACCACCTCTTCATACACGCTCTCGATGCTTTCACAAATAAAACACCCCAAATTCGTTTATGGTTCGAACTTGGGGTTACATTCAGCCGCTGAACGTTGTTTAGCGGTCTTTTTTTTCATTATAGCGGCGTTCGTTTAGTCGAATGAGGTAATCGAATCGCTCTGACTTCATATCGTCTTCATTTTCTTGCAAACGGCTCACTGTAATTTCCATTTGTGTCAGGGCTTCGTACACCTTTTCCATCTGCTCCGACTGCTCTTCCTCATCCAATTGCTGATAGGCTTCTAATAGGTTTGGAATGTCTTGTTGGAGCATGCGTTTCACTTGATACCGATCTTCAACCGATAGGTGTCTAAGTTGTTGCTTAAGTGGATACAACCGTTCTAGAAGCTGGCGCAGTCGGTTTTGCAAAGGCGCGGGCAACTCGTGCTCGAGCATTGATACGTAATTTAGTGATCCTGCATATTGATCTTGCTCTGATTTTGCTTCTTTGGAGATCGTTTCTTCGTGATCAGGTTGGTCTTGCATTTGAATGAGAGAAGTAGGAGCATGTCCATCCAAAGCTCCATCAATGTGCTGCAATTTTTGTATCATGCCGTGAAAGTACGGTGATTTAACGACACTTCTCACATGTGACTTCCCATTCTTCATATAATAGACAAACCCATCTTTAATCATTTTTTGTTGGGCTTTTGAATGTTCACTTCTTACGTAATGCAACACAAAGCGTTTTTTAATGGCAGAAGGAGATTGATGGGTATCAAAAGTGAGCAACTTCAAATGTTTTTGACTTACTTTCAGCCTCATCTTAAAGGTGCGCCCGTTTTTTCTATACACTTGTGAGCCTCGTGGTGGCCCGTGTTTTAGAATATGAGAGATGACTTTATCTAAAACCGCTTCACTTTCTTTGATGAGTGAAAGGCCGTTTGGGTCAGAAAATATATGATCGTCAACGGTGCGCATCCGCTCCGGAATAAAACGCTCCCTCCAAGAGGAGGTTAGCCAATCTTTCACAAACATCATCACCTTCATCGTAAAGTAGTGGTCAATGATCCGGCGCTATGAACGCTCCGATCGCTCGGGCAGACGAGCTTGAACGTTTTTGTTCAAGTCATCAAGTTCGGCGATAAACGCTTTTCCGGACTGAACAATTCGTTCATTGGACTGTTCGGTTAATTCAATCGCAGATTGAACGTCTTCATAAGCTTTACGGAAGGATTCGATGGCAACCGCAGGCTCTTCCAATGTTTTTAATGTTTCTTCCGTATTCGTACGCAACGTTTTGGCATTACTTAAAATCATATCTTCTGTTGCTTGATTCACACTTTGCACAGCGTCAATGACTTTTTGTTGGTTGCCAAGTGCAAGTTGGATACTTGCTGTAACCGTAATGACGTTTTTCGTCATCGTAATCGCATTAAAAATCGCTTCTTCAAGTTTTTCGTTGTTTTCTTTTATTAAGTCAACAGAAGCGAGTGACTGCTGTAATACCATAACCGCTTGTGTCATGTTTTTGATCCGTGTAATCACTTTTTGTTGACCCTTTTGCAACTCCACCGGGTTGTCTCGCCATTTCTCGGCAGTCATTTCACTTTCAAGCATCGTGTTTAACTGTTTACCCGTTTCAATTTGCTTTTCCAAATTGGTAATCCGAGAAGTCGCGGTCTCCCGAAGTTGCTCTAACATCAAGTTGTCTTCTTGCAATTTGTCTTTCCCTTTTAACAACGCTTCAATGATGTTCTCCACTTGTTCTTCAACCGTTTTATATTTCTGTGCATATTGATCAATTGGATTTTTGCGGGTAAGCTTGTTCCACGCTTTTTGCAATGCATTTTGGTTAAGGTGTTCTGGCTCTAGCGTCGACACTTGCTGACGAAGTTCAAAGAGCTGTTCAGGCAACTCACTGTTTTTATTGGAGAGCATGTCTTGCACTGGTCGCTTTAATGATTCAAGGGAGTCTCCAGCAAGTTTTTGCTCATCTTCTCCTAACAAACCTAGCTGTTGGATCAGTTCAGCTGTGTTGCTACTTTCTTTGAATTTGTTCATGTATTGTTCTGCGTTTTTCTCAGCCTCTTGTTTCTCAGGCTCTTTAAGGTCAGTTTCAAAATTCGTTTCATCAACTTCTGGGGCATGTTTATTTTCTTCTTGCATGGATAGACCACCTTTCTGTCAGTAAAAACCAGCCGAGCAATTCTTTGTTCATTATATCATTTTCACAACAATCATGTCTTGATTCATTTACGTTTGTAAACAGATAAAGGTTTCGTATGTATTATTCCTATTAAAGAAAAGTACAATTACGGATCAAAATATAGAAAACAGGCAGAAAAATGATTGTTAGATTTTTTCCCGAAGCAACTATGCATTAAGCGCTTACATGCCGAAGCGACGGGCGGTTCCAATTTGCCGAAGGTTCAGATAAGTGGTAAGATCATTTTTACTAGTTTACTGAGACAACTTCAAGTTGGATGAAAGAGGTGGAATGAATTGACTCACAAATATCAAGGGGACCAAGGATTGTACCGGTCTGAATTTGAGCATGACAATTGCGGAATTGGGTTTTTAGCAAATCTTAAAGGAACACCATCATATACGATCGTGCGAAGCGCACTTGATCTTTTGAGCAATCTTGAACATCGAGGTGGGCAAGGGGCGGAGAAGAACTCTGGTGACGGGGCAGGAATCTTGTTGCAAATCCCTCACCCGTTCTTTGTAGAAGCTGCAAAGGAAAACGGCTTTTCATTACCAAACGCCGGGGAATATGGCGTTGGGATGTTGTTCTTGCCAACAGATGAAGGCAGAAGAAGGGCTGTCCTCGACCTACTTGAATCGATTGCAAAAGAGGAGCAAGCAAGTGTCATCGGTATTCGCGATGTTCCTGTGAATGAACAAGGGTTAGGTAAGACTGCGCTCGCAGCAAAACCTTATATTCAACAAGTATTTATTACATCTTCAGGTTTGTCTTCAGACGTTTTAGAGAGAAAATTATATGTTGTTCGAAAACGTATTGAAAGAGAAGTTAAAGCCCTTTTAAAAGAGGGTGATTCTTTTTATTTTGCCAGTCTTTCAACAAGAACGATTGTCTATAAAGGCATGCTTACGACGGATCAACTCGGTACGTTTTATACCGATCTGAAGAAGAAATTATTCAAAAGTACGATCGCTCTCGTACATTCTCGATTTAGTACGAATACATTTCCGAGTTGGGAGCGAGCACATCCAAACCGGTATCTTATGCATAACGGGGAAATCAATACGATTAAAGGGAATGTCAACTGGATGCGAGCGCGAGAAGCGGTGTTCGAATCCGAATATTTCCAAAGCGATCTTGAAAAAGTGCGACCTGTCGTTGATGAAAATGGTAGTGACTCCTCGATGTTCGATAATGCTTTTGAATTTTTAACATTGTCTGGAAGAACGCTTGCCCACTCAGCAATGCTCATGATTCCAGAGCCATGGCAAAATGCTGAGAACATGGCTAAAGATAAGCGTGCATTTTACCAATATCATTCTACGCTAATGGAACCGTGGGACGGACCGACAGCCATTGTGTTTACGGATGGAAATCGTGTAGGCGCTTGTCTTGACCGAAATGGGCTTCGTCCATCCCGTTACATCGTGACAGAAGATGACATCGTCGTCATGTCTTCTGAAGTGGGTGTACTCCCCGCAGCGCCAGAGAAAGTTGTTGAGAAGAAAAGGTTAAAACCGGGGCAGATGCTCATCGTCGACCCGAGTGAAGGGCGCATTATTCCAGATGAAGATGTAAAACAAGAGATTATTTCTAAGCATCCGTATGAAGAATGGGTTGCTCAAGAACTAAAGACGCTAGATGACATCCGTGAAAGCTCAGATGCATTTAAAGAGTATGACGAAAAACAAGTGCTCCTAAATCAACTCGTACACGGGTATACGTTTGAGCAAATTCATAAACAGATCAAGCCGCTCGTTACAGATGGCGCAGACCCGGTAGGGTCTATGGGGTACGACAATCCGCTAGCTGTGTTGTCGGAGAAACCTCAACTGTTGTACAACTACTTTAAGCAACAATTTGCACAAATAACGAACCCGCCGATCGACGTGATTCGAGAAGAAGTCGTGACTGCGGTAGGTACGACAATCGGGAAAGAGGCAACCTGCTTCACCCAACGGCGAAGAGTGCCCGCCATATTTACTTAGAAACACCACTCCTAACGAATGAGGAGTTAGCCAAGCTTGCCGCTTGTGACGAGCAAGGCTTACAAGCAGAAGTGCTGTCTGCAACGTTTGAGCCGAGTGGCTCGTCTTCAAATATTGAAAAAGCACTTGAAGACATACACAAACGCGCAGATCGGGCAATTGAAGACGACCGGACACTCATTGTGTTAACGGATCGTGACTCAGATAAATTCAACGTTCCTCTGCCAATGCTTTTGGCCGTCTCGAGCTTGCATCATCATCTCATCCGACAAGGAACAAGAACTAAAGTGAGCTTAATTGTGGAAACCGGTGAAGCGAGTGAAGTTCATCATTTCGCAGTTCTCCTCGGTTACGGGGCAGAAGCGATCAATCCGTATCTTGTGTTTGATTCTCTTGAAGGTCTTGCAAGAGATGAAGAGCTAAGTGGTCTCAATTACGTCGATGCAGTAAAAGCCTACATTCAAGCAGCGACAAAAGGGATGATGAAAGTCCTTTCAAAGATGGGCATTTCCACGATACAAAGCTACCGAGGTGCGCAAATCTTTGAAGCGGTTGGACTTCATGAAGATGTGATCAATCATCACTTTACTTGGACGCCAACAAGAATCGGTGGAATTGATCTTGAGACGATTGCGAATGAAGCGATCCAACGTCATCGAAAAGCTATCGTCTTTTTGAAAGTGAACAACTTTCTTTACCAGACGGTGACGACCATCAGTGGAGAAGAAATGGGGAAGAGCATCAATTTAACCCCCACACGATTCATATGCTCCAACAAGCTTGTCGATCAAACGACCAGGAATTGTTTAAAGCCTATAGTCGTTCCATTAACGAGCAAGAAGAGAAGCAAACAACACTTCGAGGTCTGCTCGCATTTAAGAAAGACCGTCCATCTGTACAATTGCATGAAGTTGAACCGGTTGAAGAGATTTTCAAACGCTTCAAAACGGGTGCAATGAGCTTTGGTTCCATATCGAAAGAGGCGCATGAATCTTTAGCCATTGCGATGAACCGGATTGGTGGGCGATCGAATACAGGAGAAGGTGGGGAGGACCCAGAACGCTTTACTCCTGATGAAAATGGTGATTTAAGACGTAGTGCGATTAAACAAGTGGCATCCGGCCGCTTTGGCGTAACGAGTCATTATTTAGTGAATGCCGATGAAATTCAAATCAAAATTGCGCAAGGCGCAAAGCCAGGTGAAGGTGGACAATTGCCGGGAAACAAAGTGTACCCTTGGGTCGCGCAAGTGCGCGGAACGACTGCAGGCGTTGGTCTGATCTCGCCGCCGCCACACCACGATATTTATTCGATTGAAGATTTGGCTCAACTCATTCATGACCTGAAACATGCAAACCCTGCCGCGCGGATTAGTGTGAAGCTTGTATCGGGTACAGGTGTCGGTACGATCGCCGCCGGTGTCGCAAAAGGTCGTGCGGATGGAATTGTCATTAGTGGCTATGATGGGGGTACAGGTGCAGCTGCACGTACATCGATTAAGCATACGGGACTTCCATGGGAGATTGGGTTGGCTGATGCTCATCAAACACTTGTGCTAAATGGTCTCCGGGAACGTGTAAGGTTAGAGACAGACGGCAAGATGATGACAGGTAAAGATATTATTACAGCAACGCTGCTTGGTGCAGAAGAATATGCATTTTCCACAGCTCCGCTCGTCGTTTTAGGATGTGTGATGATGCGCGTCTGTCACATCGATACGTGTCCAGTCGGTATTGCGACCCAAAATCCGGAATTACGCAAGCGCTTTGCTGGAAATCCAGATCATGTCGTGAACTTCATGACATTTGTTGCTGAAGAAATGCGAGAAATCATGGCAGAACTAGGGTTTACAAAGCTTGATGATATGATTGGTCGGTCCGATCTGTTAGAACAACGTACAGACATCACGAATGAAAAAGCAAAACAGGTGGACCTTGCTTCATTGCTTTATCGACCTGAGACAGAAAATCAGCAAAAACATATCGGGCATCTTGAACAAACACATCTTGTGAATGAATCACTCGATGTAACGATGTTGATGGAAAGTTGTGAAGAAGCGATTGAATACGGAACGAAAGTCGAGCAAAGCTATCCAATTTGGAGTATAAATCGTGCGGTCGGTACGGTAATTGGAAGCATGATCTCTAAGCGTTATGGCATGGATGGACTGCCGGAAGATACGTTGGACTTAACGTTTTCTGGTTCCGCAGGCCAAAGCTTTGGGGCATTTATCCCGAAAGGCATGACGCTTCGCCTTATAGGTGACAGCAATGACTATATCGGAAAGGGTTTGTCAGGGGGAAAGATTTATGTTCACCCTCATGAATCGGCACCACTCAAGCCTGAGGAAAACATTATCGTTGGAAACACCGCGCTATACGGTGCAACAAATGGAGAAGCGTACATTTCAGGCATCGCTGGCGAACGTTTTTGCGTGAGAAATAGTGGCGCTCGTGTTGTTGTCGAAGGTGTAGGAGACCACGCGTTAGAATATATGACTGGCGGGACGGTTGTCGTTCTTGGAGAAACAGGTAAGAACTTTGCTGCAGGTATGTCAGGGGGGACGGCTTTTGTATACAACCCTGAACAGTCATTTGAAAAACATTGCAATCGTGCTCTCGTTGAATTAGATGAAGTGAAAGATGAAGATGTGACGGAGTTAAAAGAACTGATTGAAAAGCACGCTTTGGTTACTGGCAGTCCGCTAGGCGAGCGGTTGCTTCGTGATTGGGAGCGGACAGTAGCGAACTTCGTAAAAGTGATCCCTACCGATTATCGCAATATGTTAAAAGCGATTGAAACATCGATCAAAGAAGGCATTTCAGAAGAAGAAGCCGTTATGGCAGCATTTGACCAAAGTCAGCAAAAGAAAGCGGCGGTTAAATAGTACCGTAAGAACAGGAGGGGATCACAGTGGGAAAAGCGACTGGTTTTATGGAGATTAAACGAGAAGCTCCGCCAAAAAGAGATCCAGTGGAACGATCAAAAGATTGGAAAGACATCCATTTGACACCGTCAAAAGAACTGATTGAGTCACAAGCCGCTCGTTGTATGGATTGCGGGATCCCGTTTTGTCAGGCAGGTACGAGCATCCCAGGTTCTGATGAAATTGGTTGTCCGGTATATAACCTCATTCCCGAATGGAATGATTTGATCTATCAAGGCAAATGGTATGAAGCGTTGGAGAGGCTTCACAAAACAAACAATTTCCCGGAATTTACCGGAAAGGTGTGTCCAGCTCCGTGTGAGGGGTCTTGTACGGTTGCCATTGATGACGATCCCGTCGCCATTAAATCCATTGAGTGGCAAATTATTGAGCGTGGGTTTAAAGAAGGCTGGGTGAAAGCTCAGCCACCGAAAAAAAGAACAGGAAAAAGCGTCGCGGTGGTTGGTTCAGGTCCTGCAGGACTTGCCGCTGCTGCCCAACTGAATAAAGCAGGGCATACCGTCGTTGTTTACGAGAAAGATGATCGCATTGGTGGTCTATTAACGTATGGGATTCCGGACGTGAAATTGCCGTATGATACGGTCATGAGAAGAGTCCGGTTGCTCGAAGAAGAAGGGATTACGTTCAAGACGAATGAAGAAATTGGACGGACAATCACGTGGGAGCAATTGAACAATGATTATTCTGCTGTCATTCTTTGCACAGGTGCTCAAGTACCTCGAGGTGTTGGCGACGTGCCAGGCAAAGAGGCAAATGGTGTTCATTTTGCGATGGATTTTCTCACACAAAACACGAAGTCATTGCTAGATTCAAACCATGAAAATAAAGAATACATTACCGCTAAAGATAAAAATGTAATTGTTATTGGCGGGGGCGATACTGGGGTTGACTGCATTACAACGTCTGTTCGACATGGGGCGAAGTCGATTACCCAGTTTGATATTAATAAGATTAAAGAAGACATTCGATTGGACAATAACCCGTGGCCGTTGTTCCCAATGACGTTTGCGAAAGAAGATGGTCATAAAGAAGCGGAAGCGGTTTACGGTGAAGACCCACGAGCATATCAATGGTTTACGACAGCGTTTGTAACAGATGAAGACAATAACCTTGTTGGATTAGAAGCCGTCCAAGCCGAAACCATTTTTGAAGATGGAACAAAATTCGAAAACCGATTCCTGGAACTGAAAAGGTTTGGGATGCTGATCTTGTTTTACTAGCGATCGGCTTTACCGGACCAGAGCAAGAGTTGCTTGAACAGATGCAAGTAAAAGTAACAAACCGTGGTACGATTGATGCCCCGTATGGTAAGTACAATACGAATGTTCCGAGTGTATTTGCTGCAGGGGATAATCGTAGAGGTCAAAGCCTTGTCGTATGGGCGATTCATGAAGGGCGAGAAGCGGCTCGTGAGTGCGACCGTTACTTGATGGGAGATACGATTTTACCATAAACGGTAGGAGAAGACACCGAAGCGAGGAGGGTACCCTCCTCGGCTTCGGTTCGTTCTCTACCCAACTTTTCTCAACCCGCTTGTCTACGCTCGGCAGATTGTTTCGAGAATACGGCGGTTCTCTCCAAAAGAAATAATGTGCGCATGATGAGGTGGTAATCGTTCAAATAAGCGGGTGGAATGGTACTCTCTTTTCGGAGCAACCATTGAATCACTTGTCCGCGTTCGTCTTTAGAAAGTTTATGCAAATGCTTTGGAACGTTAGCTGCAAACTGAATTAAGTACGGAGCCGTCTTCGCTCCCGCTCGTTGCGAAAGGTCAAGCACAAGAGTTCTCACTTGGCGTTGTTGATGAGAAAAATAGAGTAATTTCCTCATCTCACTTTTTTCAGGAGGACGAAGCTGCCATTGTTTTCGTTGCAACGTTGCCATTCGTTCGAACTCTTGGACGCTCTTCAAAAGTCTCGTCCGGTTTTTTTCTCTCGCATACGGATGTTTCCCGTTTACGTATAAAGACGGTAGCGCTTTGAGTTCTTGAAAAAGACGATCGTGGCGTTTTTTTAGTTCTGGCATGAAATTATTTGGAAGTACAAAGATGTTTACGACTGTTGAAATCATAATGCCGATCATCGAGCTCATAACGCGTACACTGTAATCATCAATATGTTGATCAAACATCGTCGGCATCATCGCAAATAAAGAGATCGAAGCAATAAGGGTGCGCTTATTCACTTGCAACTGCATCGTACCGAGAAGTAAAACACTAATCGCAAACAAGTACCAAAATGGATGGGCACCGAGGGAGTAGTAGAAAAAGAGGGCAAACGACACCCCGACAAGCAGAGCCTAAACGGACAGCCCCGTTTCGAACTGCATCAAGACTTGTAGCCTCTAAAGCTAAACACGTTGTAATGACGGCAAACCCAGGAGGCAAGTGCAATGCACGACAGAGAACAACGCAAACGGCGATACTAATCAGTGATTTAATGGTTCGGTTAGACAGACGTTGGATAAACAATTGCATAAGCGCACGGCCTTTCATAATTTCACATACCGTATTAACCGGATGCTCCTGATGCTTAGGGTGTCAAAACGAAAACATTTTATGCATTTTTTTATTAACATCTTGAACAATGCTCACGTCATCACGTATGATAGAAGTGAAATTACGGTAAAAAAGTCATCAAGAGATGAGTTGTTCTGAAGGGAGTGATCTGGTGTACGTAACCGGAAAGTATAAAACAGGGGTCTATGCAGGTACGCCTATGGAAGAGAGGCGCGACCAAACGCTACTTCAAGTTGAAGCGGTCATCAAGCATCCACTGCAAGGCGACCTCCATCAAGGATTCGCCACCGATGTCCCTTTGTTTCATCAACGCAATGCACTTGCACATAAAGAGAAAGCGTGGTACCCACGGTCACAGTAAAATCGTTTACCGATGATCTGCCTTCTTATGAGCATAGTTTGCAATCCGCTGTTGATGATGAGATTGCCCGAATGAAAGAACGAAATGATTCATTTGGGGATGAAGCGCTAAAGAGTTAGAAGAACTAAAGGTAAGGTACAGTAAGTAAAGGGAAACTTTATAGATGGGTAAGACCAAAGAGGTGACGCTACTGTCTTCCTCTTTTCTTACGCTTTTTTTAGTATCTTTTCGTCCGAATTTTCAATGAGTTAAATCGTTTGATGAATTGAGGAGTGGATAGAATGACACGTAAACAACCATCATTTGCAACGGAAACGGTATGGGCAGGAGAAGAAAAGTATCGGGTACACGGCGCGAGCCAAGTACCGGTCGTACACAGTGTTGCGTATACGTACGACGATCTTGATTATTGGTATGAAGTGGCGGTTGGAAACGCAGAAGGTCATATCTATGGTCGCAATACAAACCCAACTGTCGCTAGCTTTGAAGACAAAGTGAAACAGCTAGAAGGCGCAGAGTCTGCAACGAGCTTTTCAACAGGAATGGCCGCAATTAGCAATACGTTGCTTACGTTTTTGACGCCTCGAGACCGCATTGTAAGCATTAAAGATACGTACGGAGGCACGAACAAGATCTTTAGTGAGTTTCTTCCACGTCTAGATATCGATATCACATTGTGTGAAACAGGCAATCATGATGAGATGATTGAAGAAATAAATAAAGGTTGCCAAGTCGTATATCTTGAGACACCGACGAATCCGACAGTAAAGATTACAGATATTGAGAAAATTGCCGAAGCAGCAAAAGAGGCAGGAGCTCTTGTCGTTGTTGACAATACATTCGCGACGCCGGTGTTACAAAACCCACTGCAACTTGGGGCTGACCTTGTCATTCACTCTGCTACGAAGTTTCTAGGTGGGCACGCTGACGCGCTTGGCGGTGTGCTATGCGGAGATGAAGTGCTCGTTGATCGGGTGTATCATTACCGAGAAATTAACGGGGCAACGATGGACCGATGGCTGCTTATTTACTCATAAGAGGCATGAAGACTCTTCATCTGCGCGTATGGAAACAAACAGAAAACGCAGGGAAATTAGCGGAATATTTAAAAGCGCACCCACTCGTAGAATCGGTGTATTACCCGGGGCTTACCGATCATGCTAACCATGATATTGCTAAACAACAAATGCGCGGATTTGGCGGAATGTTTAGTTTTTCATTACACGGTGGTATGGATGCGGTCAAAGAGATGCTTCCGAAATTGAAATTTGCCAATCGTGCGGCAAATCTTGGTGCAGTCGAAACAACGGTTGGACCCGCAAGAACAACGAGTCATGTCGAATCTTCACCAGAGGAAAGAAAAGCGCTCGGCATCCCTGACGGCTCATTCGGTACTCTGCAGGCATTGAAGACTTTGAAGATTTAAAAGCAGACCTTGAAGAAGCGATGAAAGCCATTACAGTAACTCAATAACAGGAGAGTGCTCATGAAGAAAAAAGTTGCGATTATTGGTTTTGGCGGAGTCGGTCAAGCTTCGCCAACCTGTTATCCGAGAAACAAGAACAGCTAATCAGTCACCATCAACAAGACATTGAGATCGTGTCGATCAACGATCTATACAAAGGTACATTACACGATGATGACGGGCTCGATATGGGGGGAGTATTTAAAAGTTTAGACGTTGATGGAACACTCGAACACTACAAGAATCAGAAGGCAATAAAATCCGATTGGGATGCAGTGAAAACAATCGAGAAAACGAATGCTGACATTATCGTTGAGCTAACATTTACAGATGTTTTGACTGGAGAGCCCGCAATCACTCATTGTAAAACAGCAATTGAAGCGGGGAAACACGTGGTGATGACAAACAAAGGCCCCATCGTTAAAGCCTATCAACAACTGAAAGAAGCCGCGGATAAAAAAGGCGTTGAATTTCTGTTTGAAGGAACGGTTATGAGTGGTACGCCTGCGCTTCGTATGCCACTTATGACACTGAAAGGAAATACGATTACACGCATCGAAGGCATATTAAACGGTACGACAAACAGTATGCTTACAGACATGGCGAGTGGCATGAGCTATGAGGACAGCTTGATATTGCGAAACAAAAAGGGTATGCCGAAGCCGATCCAACGAACGACGTTGAAGGGTATGATGTTCAAGGAAAGGTCGTCATTTTAGCGAATGTTCTACTCGGTGCTAGCCTTACGCGAAATGACGTTCCTTGCACGGGTATCACGAAACTCACACGGAAGATTTTAAGAAGGCAAAAGATTCAAATCAAGTATGGAAACTTCTCGGTGTTGTAGAAAACGATGGTGGCGTCGTAACGGCTCGAGTTGAGCCGAAATTACTTACCGCAGATGATCCTTTAGCGCAAATTAATGGACCGATGAATGCGGTAACGTATCAGTGCGACTTGTCTGGAAATGTAACACTTATTGGTGCAGGAGCGGGAATTACGGAGACAGGATTTGCTGTACTCATTGACATTTTGTCTATCCGATAATTGAATTCTAATAGGTTAGGGGTGTAAGAAATGATCGGAATTAATGAAAAAGAACAAGCGATGTTTATTTCAGGCGAGTGGAAACAAAAAACCGAGATGATTGAAGTACAAGACCCAGGTAAACGAGTGACGATCGGGTATGTGCCGAATGGACAGAAAGAAGACATGGTGGAGGCGTTGCAGTCGGCTGTACTCGGTCGAGAGATTGCAGCAGCGCTTACGGTGCGAGAACGTATGGATATTTTAATGAATGTATCTCGCCTCATTCTTGAAGAGCGTGAAGATATCGCAGAAATCATTGCATCTGAAGGTATTAAGACGATTACTGAAGCCCGTAAAGAAGCGCGTAGAGCGGCAGAAACGTTGCAGATTTGTGCTGAAGAGGCAAGAAGGTTAACCGGATCAACAGTCAATTTCGACCAGATGCCTGGAAATGCTCATCGGCATGGGTATACATTCATGTTTCCGATCGGGATCGTCGGTGCGATTACGCCATTTAATGACCCACTTAACCTCGTCGCACACAAGATTGGTCCAGCAATTGCAGGGGGTAACGCTGTTGTTTTAAAACCGGCGACAGAAACACCTCTTTCAGCTCTTTGGTTAACGAAGAAATTTCAAGAGTCTGGGCTTCCAGATCATGTATTAAACGTCGTTACAGGTCGGGGGAGTGAAGTGATCCCTCCGATGATTGAACATCCTGATGTTCGTTTAATTAGTTTCACCGGTGGACTTAAAACGGGGGAAACGTTAGCAAAGCAAGCCGGGCTAAAGAAAATAGGTATGGAATTAGGGGCCAATTCCCCGCTTATTGTTTGTAAAGATGCGAACATCAGTGTTGCTGCAAAGGCGGCTGTGACGGCGCTTTCGCATCAGCTGGTCAAAATTGCTTAGGTGTTCAGCGTATGATTGTGCATGAGGACGTGATTGACACATTCACTGAACAAGTGACGGACCATACGTCTCGACTAGCATTTGGAGACAAGATGCGTGAAACCGATGATGTCGGTCCGTTAATCAATGAAAAAGAAGCAGAGCGGATGATTCACCGCATTGATGAAGCGATCGACAAAGGCGCTCGCCTTTTATGTGGGGGCGTGTTGCATGGCAACTATTTAGAGCCAACATTGCTCACCGATGTGCCGAAAGATACACTGTTGTATAAGGAAGAGATCTTTGGACCGATTGCAATGATCGAGTCATTTCAAAGCCTGGAAGAAGCAGTAAGAGTCGCGAATGATGTGAACTATGGACTGCAAGCCGGTATTTTCACGGCTTCTTTATCCAACGCACATTACGCCATTCAAAAATTACATGTCGGTGGCGTGATGGTGAATGACAGCAGTGATTTTAGAATTGACGCCATGCCTTTTGGTGGGACAAAAGGATCAGGTCTAGGTCGAGAAGGGGTTCTGTCTGCACTCCATGAAATGACTGAACCAAGAGTCGTCTGCTTCACAGAAATTGAAGAATAGCTTTTTCACGAATTCCACAACGAAGTAGGAGTGCTGGCCAATTATGTTTCCTAGAGAAGAGTATCAACTCAGAATGAATAAAACAAAGCAGAAAATGCTCGAGTATGGCGTTGAAGTACTAATATTATCCAATCCATCAAACCTTTGTTATCTAACGGGATACAATGCGTGGAGTTTTTACGTTCACCAAGTAGTACTCGTGTTAATTGATGAAGAAGAACCGATTTGGATTGGACGGGAAATGGATGCTCATAGTGCTCGCACGACGACGTGGCTTGACCAACGAAGAATTATTCCTTATCCGGATGAGTTCGTACAATCGACCATCAGACACCCGATGGATTTTGTCGCCAATATTCTTACTGACCTCGGTCAAGGCCAACGGAAAATTGGTGTAGAAATGGATGCGTTCTATTACACAGCGATGTGTCATGAACGCATCACGTACGGTTTACCGGATGCGGAGTTTAAGAATACGAGCACGATTGTCAATTGGGTTCGCGTGATCAAAAGCGATGAAGAAATCAGGTACATGCGAAAAGCAGCGAAAATCGTAGAAAATGCAATGCAATCGGCTTATGATACGGTAAATGTTGGTGTTAGGGAAAATGATGTGGCTGCCGCCATCTACCACGCTCAAGTGAGTGGAACAAAAGAGTTCGGTGGAGATTACACGTCAATCGTTCCGATGCTACCGACAGGAAAAAACACGGCAAGCCCTCACTTAACGTGGACAGACAGAAAGTACGTTGAAGGGGATTTTCTAACATTGGAAATCGCTGGCTGTTATCAGCGATATCATACACCACTGGCACGAACGATGTCTCTAGGAAAAGCACCTGAATCTGTAAGAGAAGTAGGAAAAGTGGTTACCGAAGGCATTAGCGAAACGTTGGCGCAAATGAAACCAGGTGTAACCGCAGAACAGGTGGAAGAAGTTTGGCGTACATCGATTGGTAAGCACGGATTCATTAAAGCATCGCGGTTAGGTTATTCAATTGGCTTAAGTTATCCTCCAGATTGGGGAGAGCATACAATCAGTTTTCGAAAAGGGGATCGATCTCTTTTAGAACCAGGCATGACGTTTCATCTTATGCCCGGCATTTGGTTCGATGACTTCGGTGTAGAGATTACGGAATCAGTGTTAATTACGGACTCAGGGTCGAAACACTTACGTCATTTAACCGTGACGTGTTTGAAAAACCGTTGTAGTCCATTCATTAAAAAACGGCACTCACGAATAGTGCCGTTTTTTCTTTTTTTGGAGGGACAGGATCAAATCCTCCGCGATGAAATGGGTGGCACTTTAGAATGCGTACGATGCCGAGGAGTAGTCCCTTAACGACACCGTGTGTTTGCACCGACTCCAATGCATAGTGAGAACAAGTCGGTTGAAACCGGCATGTAGGTGGGGTGGCAGGAGATATGAATTTTTGATAAAAGCGAATCGGTGCAATAACCATTTGGCGGAGCATAACCATCCCTCCAATCACAAAAGTAAAGAGCAGACCGAATGGTCGCTCTTTACGCTAGATTAGCTCACATAAAATGTGGCGTTTGGTTGCAAAATGCTGTAAAGCATATGGCTTTCTTCGTCGGAAAGTCGAATCATAGGCAACCGTACATCGCCTGAGATGATGCCTTGCATTTCTAGTGCAGCTTTTACCGGAACTGGGTTTGGTGCCATAAACATTGCACTCATAATGGGTAGCAATTCACGGTGTTGCTTCGCTGCGGTCGTATTGTTACCATCCAAGAATTGTTGAACCATTTGTGCCATGTTCTTCCCAATAATGTGGGCGGCAACAGATACAACTCCTTTAGCACCGATGGAGAGAAGCGGTAATGTCATGCTGTCGTCTCCGCCGTACAAGTCGAAGCCGTCTGAGGAGTTCTCAATAATCATTGAGGCTGCATCCAAATCTCCGCTCGCTTCTTTAATGGCGACCACGTTGGGTAGGTGTGAAAGGCGGATTGTTGTCTCTGGCATGAGACTGACAACCGTCCGACCGGGTACATTATAGAGCATGATTGGCAAAGCTGTCGTTTCAGCGATTGCTTTAAAATGCTGGTACATGCCTTCTTGTGATGGTTTATTATAGTATGGTGTAACGAGCATAATTCCGTCTGCTCCAGCTTCTTCTGCTGCCTGCGTTAATTCGATGGATGCATTCGTATTGTTGCTGCCCGTACCGGCAATGACCGGAATTCGCCCGTCAACAATGCGAATCACATGTTTGAATAAAGAGACTTTCTCTTCTTTGGACAGTGTTGGGGATTCACCCGTCGTACCGGCAACAACTAGTGAGTCGCTCCCGTTTCCAACTAAATGATTCACAAGCTTCGTAACATCGTTGTAATCAATCTGTCCTTGTTCATTAAATGGAGTCACCATCGCAGTGACAATTC